>JBCCEO010000004.1:0-39680 GCA_039030255.1 Planctomycetota bacterium
CGCGCCGCGATAGCCTCCGAGCATGCAGCCGAAGGCGGCGGCCCATATCGGAATCACGAAAACGGCTGCTCCCAGGGATGGGATCAAACGCATTAAGCCGAAGGTAAAAGCGACCAAGCCGGTAGAGGCCAAAATTCGCTTAGTCGTTACACCACCGTGCTCGAGCTCCTGCAGCGAGAATCGATCCAGCCAAGGTATCCACCTTCGCATCGCAAAGGGGAACATGCTGTCTTCGAAATCCGAGCCCTTTTGTTTCACTTTCCGATTTTTCCTGCTCGTGAAATCTCGTGAACCCCTTCGATCGCAACACAGAGCACCATACAAATGCTCTCGTGAACTACTTCCAGTCTACTCCTAGGGGAAGCTTATTCAAATTGCGTGGTTCACCCTCGGTAATGACGATAATATCCTCGACACGCACCCCGCCGTACTTGCGACTGTAAAGCCCAGGTTCAACCGTTAGCACTTCATTTGCCAGCAGCGTTCCACCGTTGTCGTCAAGTAGAATTGGTTCGTGGATCTCCAAGCCAACTCCATGCCCCGTTCCATGAGGCATCACCGGTTCGTCGGAAATTTGCCCTCGCAGAAATTCAAATCCATGCTCGACGATGGCTTGCTTCGTTGCCCCATGAACTTCGTCAGCCGTCGCTCCAACTTTCGCAACCGCACAGGCGGCTTCTTTGGCCGCAACAACAGCCGCATGCATTTTCACCATCGTGTCGCTCGCGTCGCCATGGACGACGGTGCGAGTGCAATCACCGCAGTAGTTGGTTCGTTTGTTCTGAGGAAAAATATCGACGATGACTGCCTCTCCAGTTCGCAGTGGACCGCTACCTCGTTCATGGCAATCGGCAGAATGCGGCAAACTGGCGACGATAGAGCCCTGGGGTTCTGAATAGTCGAGATCCATCAGGAAGCCGCTAATCATCTTTCGCAAACGCTCGCTTGTTAGCGGTGCACCCTCGTGCCGCAAAACTCCTTCGGAATCGGCGTCGGCGCGAGCCACGGTTTGGCAAGCCATCAACATAGCTTCTTCCGTCACACGCTGGGCTTCTTGCAACCATTCCAGTTCTTGCTCGTCCTTCGTACGACGATCTAGAACGCCGAGATCTGGACAGTATTCGATGGCAATTCCAGCTTGTTGGATAAACCAAGCAAAAATAAATGGCAAAGTTCGATCGGCAGTCACCACTTCAACTTCGGACCGCTTCAAGCATTCGGCCAAGGACTGGGCGGTGGCCGTGGCTCGGTCGCCGGACAGTCCGCCTTCCGGTGTGTAGTCGGCTGGACAGGAGACTTGGTCGACTTGGACTTTTTGCCGGGCGCGTTCCATTTCAATGTCACGCAAGATGAACTCCGTCTTTCTGTCACCGTCCTGCTCCAATTGCAGCCAAGCAGCTGGATCGCCGACTCCAAAGCGAACACGGTGGTAGAAGGCTGGGTTGGAAAGTGGAATGCCTGCCAAGATCGTTGCACGGCGTGACATGTGTTCTCCTAAGGATAAAGACGGCTTGTAAGTTTTTGTGGGTTAGCGATTTACCACGTCTACGACCTGCACCCAAGACTCGCGCTGCACAGTGCGTATTGTCCCGTATTGTCCTTGCCCTAAGTCACCTGCCCCAAAATTGCGGAGCATCGGAAGCCCTCTTCCGACTATTCCCACTCGATGGTTGCTGGCGGCTTGCTGCTAATATCGTAGCAAACGCGATTTACACCTCGCACTTCATTGATAATTCGATTGCTTATTTTCGCTAGTAGTTCGTATGGCAAGTGACTCCAATCGGCGGTCATGAAATCGTCCGTATTGACCGATCGGACGGCGATTGCATTTTCGTAAGTTCTGGCATCGCCCATGACGCCAACGCTTTGAACGGGTAAAAGCACGGCAAACACCTGTGAAGTTTCGCGATAAAGCCCAGCCTCTTTGATTTCGCTGACCACGATATGGTCGGCTTCACGAAGGACATCCAGCTTAACTTTGGTAACTTCGCCAAGGCATCGTACTGCCAGGCCGGGACCAGGAAAGGGATGTCGCCAAACGAGGTGTTCTGGCAAGCCGAGTTCTATTCCAAGTTTTCGAACTTCGTCTTTGAACAGATCGCGAAGGGGTTCGACCAAATCAAAGCCGAGTTCCTCTGGTAGTCCACCAACATTGTGATGCAACTTGATAGTCGCGGCAGGGCCGTCAGGAGCAGCACCACTTTCGATAACGTCGGGATACAACGTGCCTTGCGCCAGGTATTTCGCTCCGGAAATCTTCTCCGCTTCTTCCTTGAAGCAATCGATGAACAAACCGCCAATTCGCTTACGCTTCGCTTGCGGTTCCGTGATACCAGAAAGTGCTTCCAAGAATCGACCTTCGGCCTGGACGACTCGAAGGTCCGCCTTGAAGTGATCCGTGAATTCAGATAGCACTAGCGACTGCTCATCCTTTCGCAGCAATCCATTGTCTACCAAAATGCAGCTCAAGTTGGGACCGATAGCTTTGTAAAGCAGCGCTGCAGTGACGGCACTATCGACTCCACCCGACAAGCCACAAATGACGCGATCATCGCCTAATCGCTCGCGCAGCCTTTCGATGGTTTGCTTTGCAAAATCCGACAAGTGCCACAAGCCTTGGCAGCCACATACGGAGTACAAGAAATTGCGAAGGACGTTGGCACCGAGGGGCGTGTGGGTTACCTCTGGATGAAACTGGAGGCCGAATACGGGCAAGCTTCGGTGCTGAACCGCGGCAAAGGGACAAGTATCTGTTGCCGCCAAAGCCTCAAATTCTTCGGATACTTGATTGACTTGGTCCCCGTGGCTCATCCACACATCCATGTGCGTCGGAAGTCCTTCTAGCAATCCTTGATTGCTAGAAATACTTAGCGAAGCCCGACCATACTCGCGAGATTCGCAGTGGCCTACTTGTCCTCCGAGGGCTTCGCAGGCGAGTTGCATTCCGTAGCAGATACCGAGCACCGGAAGCCCCAATGTGAAGATCCCAGAATCGCACTTCGGCGCTCCGTCATCGTAAACACTGGAAGGTCCACCAGACAGGATGATCCCAGCCGGTTTTTTGGCGGCAATTGTTTCCGCTGGCAGATCATGCCGGATGATTTCACAATAGACATTCTGTTCGCGGACACGCCTTGCAATAAGTTGGGCATACTGCGAGCCGAAATCCAAGACAAGAATCTTTTCTTGATCGAGTCCAGCCGCCGAACTCGATGCCGAATCGAGAGAAGCAGAAGTAGAGTTTGCCACTGTTCTATCCTTTGATGACCCGCGTCCTGGATGCCGCCAGCGTGCTCAGGGCACGCACAAGACACGGTAAAAACCAAACCGCGAAGTATACGTTCGAAGACTTATTTCAGCCAGTGTCAGCCTTGAACCGATAAGGAAAATGCTGGCATAAAAGAGCACTCGAAGCCCAGTTTTTGGTCCCTTCGGATGTCATTCTCGAGCCTTAAAAGCAGGTAGCAACCTGCAATTCGTTTTAGCCTCTAATTGGAGAGTATTCATGCCAAAAGTTGATTGGAGCTACCACCGTCCGGGTTGAAAGACCTGTGGAAAAACGCAAGAGTTTCTTGCGGAAAACAAAGTCTCCACCGGAACCGAAGTCAACGCCAAGAAGGAAACGCATCAGCTTGAGAAAGCTAAGGAATTGCTGGCATCTGCCAACAAACTCTTCGCGGCCAAGGGCAAGAAGGTCGTTGAAGTGGACCTGAAAAAAGAATCGCTCGAAGATGAGCAGGTCACGAAGCTCATGCTGGGGCCCACTGGCAATTTGCGGGCTCCAACTCTTGTCAAAGGCAAGACGGTAATCGTTGGCTTTGAGCAGGAAATGTACGAAAAGCTGCTCAGCTAGGGCTGCTTCGCCAACATCTTCTGGATTTTTGTGCCCCAACTTCTCTCAATAAGCAATGGGGCAAAGGGCGGATCCTTGGGGCATCAGGTCAATCGACCTTGCCCCAGCTCGCCCGATTCTGTAACGAAAATCATCGGACTTTGGGGATGCTCTACCCAGCAGCCCTCCAACTTCTCCTTGCAAGCTATCGACTGTCGAAATGTCCAACCGCCTAAAATTTCCGACGCAAAGCTCACAACAACCCCAAGCCGGCATCCGCGCTATTACTTGCATTCAACCGCCAATGCAAGTTGCCAATTCTTGGTACGAATCGCTGATGGCGCGCAAGTTCGAAAAGCACACCGGAATTCAGTCACGCCGAATCTCGCAGGTGGACGAGGTCGAGCTGGCAACACAAGCGATCAACCAATTACTTGGAGAACAATCGATTACATTGGATCGTTGCGCTGCGATCCTTTTGGTAACGCCGTCGAGTATTCCTGCCGGGACGGCAAATCGTTTTCTGCCGCGCGACCGCGCGAGAGAAGAGCAGCCGACCCGAATGGCTCGACATTTAGCGGATCGGTTGGGTATGCCCGGTATCAAGACATACGGGATGAACGGTTTCTGCAGTGGTTACGCTAAAGCCTTACAATTTGTACGTCGGAAGCTGCGCGACTCTTGGCAATTACCATCTGAAAAGTACATTTTGGTCGTTACCTCCAATTGCATCAGCCGAATCACCAACTTTGAAGATCGCGCGTCTGGAGCGCTATTCGGCGACTTTGCTACGGCAACGATGATCACATCCTGCAACTCAGCGAGCATCCCACCACAATTCGAATTGGTCGACGCACGTTATGAGCGGCAAGAATCCGCGCGTTCTTACTTCGACTTTACCAACACAACTGATGTGTTATATCCAAGCTCAGACGGCGGAAAAACCCGGGCAGCATCAAGGGTCGTTTTCTCGCTCGATGGAATGGGCATTGCTGATACGGCTCCGCGAGCCATGGCCAATGCAGCGACAAAAATGGCCGCCGAGAACGATATAGATCCATCCGAAGTGCGGCATATTGTGCCTCACCAGGCGGGCGCCGCAATCGTGCGACTTACGGGCATGAAACTGGAGGAAGCTGGGTTTACTGCCGAACCATGCAATGGTTTCACGCGCGATGTTGGCAATACTAGCTCAGGGTCAGTGCCCTTTGCATTGAGCGAACTCTGGGACAAACTGCAGGGCGACATACTCTGCCCCGTTGCAGCGGTGGGCGCTCCAGGAAAACCCGAGGTTTCGCAGGGCTGCATTTTGCTAAGACGGATACAGGTGGGTTCAATTCGCAAAGCGGCGTAGGACGCAATGCAGTGTCAATGAACCGCCTGTACTCGCCTTCGCGGTTGCCTACTTTCCGAGCTCGATGACTTCCAAAGCAAGGAATTTACCTTCCCGCATGTTTGCTCCGCCAATGGAAATCAGAGAAGCTTCCTCTAGTGGCAGCAAGCGATGAAAGAAGCGACTATCGTCGGTTGCCCCAACGTCTTCCCAGCTTTGGTGATCATCGGATAGATGCAAGACCTTGCCTTCATATGTGGATACGACCAGCTTGCCGGCATGGCTCCACGCAGCAGCACCAAAGCCAGCCATCATGCCCTTGCCGGGTAGTTCGGGCCCCACGCTCCAGGTTTCCGATTTCGTGTCGAAGACTGAAACCGCTTTTGTAGGTCCCTTTTGACTCATACCGCCGATCACAAACAACTTGCCTTCGTGCCCCATCGTGGCCAAAGCTCGTCGCTTGAAGGGAGGCGAGGGCAACTCTTCCCATTGGGGTTCTTCCGCGGAGAGATCAATGCTTAATGCGGTTGTGTGCCAAACCGTTTCTTCCTCGCCAGCCATCTTCCAGCCACCCACGACGTAAATTGTCTCGCCAATGATACAAGCGTCGTGGCTAGACCGACCTTCGGGAAGACCTGGAAGATCGGTCCAAGCCTTGGTCGCCGTATCAAAGGCTCGCACCGATGTTTGCGAGTGCAAATCATGTTCTTCGCCAATATCGTTCTTGGCGGTAAACCCACCGATCAGAATCAACTTCGTTCCAGAGGCAACCATTGCCAGTCCTTGAAGTCGTTCGCCGGTTGTAATTTTTCGCCACTCCTTGGGACGACTCAGATTCAGTCCCAGAAGTTCGTTTGATTGCTCTTCATTGGAATAGGAGTGCGCGGCACCGGTATGACCGCCGTAAACATAGGCCACCTTGCCGACGCGCGCCGCGCCAAAACTCGTGATTTCAAATGGCAAGTCTGCGAACTTTAGGTCGCTGGACGCATCTTCCTGAGCCGTTCCCAATCCTCCGAGGCAAGAAACGAGCATGAAGCAGCAGAGCAACAAGTGTCGGTGTAGTAGCACGACTTTTCTTTCTTAAAACTGGAGACAACAACCTTTGATTCACAGCCGAAAATCATAGTCAGATTTTCGCATCGACCAAGTGCTGGGCCTTCGGTGTTCTCTGACGCAAAACCGCCGAGCGTTTCGCCGCTTCGCTTCGTGGCTATTTGCTAACCCAGATTGATGGGTTGTTTCCGACTCCCAGGGCCTTTGAAACGAAAAAACCGGAAAATACGACGTGTGTTTCTCAATCGCGTCTGAGTGGCCCAAGAACCCCCTAAGGGAACCTAAACGGCCCTTGCGTGCCAATTTGCCCCCTGATTCCAACCTGATTTGCCTTATTTTGGGTGGGATTTTCTATCATCCGGCGGGGGTATAGCACTTGCACAACCGCTAACTGCGATGAATATTGGCTCCATGAATTCAGCAAGAGCGGCCCAGGCGATGCAGCAACTAAGGGCTGAAGAATCCGTTATCCTTCCAAGTTTGCTGCTGTGTGACTTTGGCGATTTAGCTGGCGAACTCGTGCGTCTGGAGGACGCAGGCGTAAAAGCACTGCACTTGGACGTGATGGACGGGCAATTTGTCCCCAATCTAACTTACGGTATGCCGATCGTTGAGGGGCTCCGCAAGCGCACCAATCTGCCATTGGACGTACACTTGATGATTGCTGAGCCAAGTAAATACATCCCACAGTTTGTCGAAGCAGGGGCGGACTGTATTACCATTCACGCTGAAATTGAAGAAGACTATCGAGCTGTATTAAGCCAAATTCGTGACTTTGGAGTCGGCGTTGGCTTGGCCATCAACCCAGACACGGCTCTGCAAACGGTGGAAAAGGATCTGAGCGAGATTGATCTTCTATTAGCAATGAGTGTACAAGCAGGGTTTGGCGGGCAGGCGTTTAATCCGGCGGCATTGGAAAAACTCAAAAGTGCTCAGGCCCAAAACCCAGATTTACTTTTGCAGGTAGACGGAGGGATCAATCTCGAGACAATTGCTTCCTGCCGCGAAGCGGGCGCTAGCCTGTTTGTGGTTGGATCTGCAATCTTTCGGCAGCCGGATTATCGGGTAGCCATTGAGAGATTACGTAAAGCCATGGAAACGGCTTAGACCTTTAGGCGTAGGGTAAACATGTTAGAGGTTCTTTTAATTCGACCTGGCTGCACGACCTTTGATGAAGAAGGTCGCATCAAGGGCGCGTTGGATATTCCACTCAGTGAGCTGGGAAATAAGCAAGCGCTCCAATTGGCCGATAGTCTCAAAGAAACAAAACTCGATTGTCTTTACGTTGCACCTGCGGAGTCTGCGCAGGCATCGGGCAAATTGATTTGCGATTATAATTTTTGCCGCAGCAAAACTTTGGATTGCCTACGCAATTTGGACCACGGTCTTTGGCAAGGCAAGCTAGTCTCGGAAGTCAAGCGACTGCAGCCGAAAGTCTATCGCCAGTTCCAAGAAAACCCGGAGGGCATGTGTCCACCGGAGGGCGAAACAATTGAACAGGCCATCGAGCGAATTCAGGCATCCATGCAGAAGCTGGTTCGTAAACACGACGGCGGATCGATCGGATTGGTCGTGCCGCAACCGATGGCGTCGATTGTCCGCTATGTATTGCTGGGTGGCAGCCTGGGTGATCTTTGGAAATGCGAACTCGACTTTGGCACTTTCGAAACGTTACGCTTGGAAACAGTGCCCGCGACCCAGGCCCTGTTCGCAAGGACTTGAGCATCAACTCAGCCCCCGAAATCACCTTCCGCTAACCCTGGACAGCGTCGAGAAACTTCATGGCAACGGTAGAATCCACGAGCAAACCCCCATTGAATAAGCGCCCTGTTCCAGATGGCCTATGGGTCAAGTGCCCAGGGTGCAAGGGAACGATCTACAAGAAGGAAGCCAAGCAGCAGCAAAATGTTTGCCCCAAATGTGGCTATCATTT
The DNA here is from genome assembly GCA_039030255.1 of Planctomycetota bacterium. GTDB lineage: Bacteria > Planctomycetota > Planctomycetia > Pirellulales > Pirellulaceae > Aureliella. Next base: position 8,155 of record JBCCEO010000004.1, read on the forward strand.
CTATGTGTCTGCGATGGATCGCATCGAGCAAGTTCTCGATGAGGGAACCTTTGAAGAGTGGGATGCGAACCTGATGCCAACAGACCCACTGGAGTTTCAGGACAAGAAGAAATACGCCGTGCGTTTGAACGACGAGCAAAAGCGCACCGGCCTCAAAGATGCCTCGCTTACCGGTTGCGGCATGATCCGGGCGCGACGCGTTGCCATTGGTGTCACTGATTCCGCTTTCATCATGGGCAGCATGGGCTCGGTCGTGGGCGAGAAGCTAACGCGACTTGTTGAGCGTGCCACCAGCCAAAACCTCCCACTGATCATCGTCAGCGGTTCTGGTGGCGGTGCTCGGATGCACGAAGGCATTCTTTCTCTTATGCAAATGGCCAAAGTGTCGGCGGCGCTTTCCAAATACCACGAATCGGGCGGACTTTATATTTCCGTCTTGACCAATCCAACTATGGGCGGTGTCGCTGCTAGCTTTGCCTCGCTTGGCGACATCGTGATTGCGGAACCCAAGGCCTTGATCGGCTTTGCTGGCCCACGAACAATTAAAGCCACAATCAAAATCGAGTTGCCAGAAGGCTTCCAAACAAGTGAATTTCTTCTCGAGCACGGTTACATTGATAGGATTGTGGAACGTTCTCGCCTGAAAAACGAAATCGCTCGGGTCATCGATTACTGCGGAAAGTAGACTAGTGGTATGGGACTGCTAGATAGATTTGGATTCGGAAAGAAAAAAGACGGCTCGGATTCCGAAGGTTCGAGCAAGGCTAAGAGTCTTAAATCCAATCGGCGCGTCGATATCGAAGCGCGATTTGAAAAGCTGCGGACTGCGGTTAGCGGCACCATGAGTAAATTCTATGCGGCTCGTGATCGTGAGCAGGACAGAGTTGTTGGCCTCAAACTTTGCGATTTCGAAAAATTCAGCTTCTTTGAAAGTCGCTTCAAAGGGATGAATAAGCCCAGTGAGGGCGAGATTGCCGCCTCGATGAGCCATCCCAATATCATCGAAACTCTAGAGTACGGACTTTCTACTCAGAAAGAACCCTACTTGATCATGGAGTTCATTGAAGGCCCTGGCCTGAACACTTTGATTCAGACGCAAGCATCAGATCGGCTCGAGGGTCGACGACTGGATCTGATCAAACAGATGGCGGATGCCTTGCATTATGTGCATATGAAGGGCTACATCCATCGTGATGTATGCCCGAGGAATTTCATTTGCAGCACCGACATTTCACACGTTAAGTTGATCGACTTCGGCCTAACAGTTCCGGCCACGGAAGCCTTTATGCGTCCAGGCAACCGCACTGGGACTCCACTATACATGGCGCCGGAGATTGTTCGCCGCCGGGCCACAGACCAACGCTTGGACATCTTTGCTTTTGGCGTCTCCTGCTACCAATTGCTAACATTTGATTTTCCATGGCCTGGTGGCGAAACCAGTGGACTGGCAGCCCTCAATCACGATACGTCCAATCCGCGCGACATTTTCAAGTTCCGGCCTGATCTAAACCGCACCCTAGGCGGCCTTGTGATGCAAGCTGTCCAACCGGTACCCGACAACCGCGTTTCGTCGATGGAAGCTTTCGTAAAATCACTGCGACGCATTGAATCTGAAACGGAACAGCCAGAATAAAGTGTTCTTATGCGGTTCAGCTTGAAGAAGGCTATTCTTGCTATCACTTTGCTCGCTGCTTTGTGCCTTCCGCTTATGTCGATCATGCAGCAAGCGCGACGCGAAGCGGGCGCAATAGAAAGTTTAGAACGAGTGGGAGCCAAAGTTTGGTTGCAAGCCGATGAAGGTTGGCAAAGCATCCCGCCTCAAATTGAAATGATCTCGATTGTCGAGTTTGACTCTGAGGTTGAAAAGCTGGATGCGTTGACTCACTTGGAGATTCCGCATTTGGCCTTCGTGAATGCTGAAGTGACTCCCGAGTTGGTTGCCATTCTGGTGAAGATCCCAGCTTTGCAGAAACTAAACTTATCCGACACCAACGTCGATGACAGTGGCTTGGAGTCGCTCGCCCAAGTTGAATCGCTCGCATACCTCAAAGTAATGGGTTCAAAAGTAACCCCGGCAGGAGTGCACGCGTTTCACCAAGCTCGCCCAGACTGCATCTTGAGCGTTACGCCGGATAGCACGTTTATGCAGTGGCTTAGCCGGCTTTTCGATTCTTAATGCACTCTGGCAACGCGCAACCCTCGCCCCAACTTAGTCGGGCGCTATAGTTTTATGCAAATATAGGCGGGCTGCGCAATCGAAGGCCCGCAAAATGGATTCTTTGGCAGGCATGCATGGCGTAAAGCTGTCAACCAGTCCCTTCAAAAGACGGAATTGGTCAAGCGAACCGCCACCAACTTGACGAAAAAGATCCGCAAAAAGTAGGTTCTAGTAAGATCCAAATTCCCAACCGACTTCGCTATTAAGACATAGGCCTGAAAAAACAACAGTCGCAATACGAAGTCGGCAAACCAACCTGTCCCGAGAACCCCAGTCAAGGCGCGAAAAACTGAATCAGATGTCGATGCTGCGTACAAAAATTGCTTTTGAGGAGCTGTTGGGGCAACTCCTGGCGTGGCATGCTGGAGCGAAAACCGAAGAGGAGCTTCAGGAATACCTGTCCAACTACATTCGTCAGAACTTTGTGGTCTCGATGTATGAGAAGATGCAGGAGGCTTCCAGTGTCGAAGACTACACGGAAATCGCAAAGCAGCTGATTGAAGACCACTTCAAAATGCTCGAGTTTGAGCAGGAGACGGAGCAACGTCGGTTAAACCGGGAATTCTCGCTCGTTGACAATAGGCAATCGACTGCAGATTTTGAAGTCGAGTTTGACGCGCCGGCCGCGACTCGAGAAGCCGAGACATCGGGGCGTCCCTTCTTCGACCCCATGCACTTCTACGATCGCACTAATCACCTAACACAAATGCTCAGTTTCGGTTTACTGACGCTGCCACGTGTGATTGTGATATTGAGTATTGGCTTAGTAGCTGGACTAATCGTTTCATCCGAAACTGGCTGGTGGCAAGATTTATCGGCGGAAAACCCAAACACCGGACGGCAGAGCGAAAATTCTACCGACAACTCAATAGATACCCCACAGGATCAGGCAAATCCCGCGCAGTCGCCGGATCCTGCAACAACATCCGATAACCAAGCTCAGTCCAGTTCATTGGGAACGGTTGCCGAAGAATTAGGCACAGGAAATTCTCGGGACTCTGAGCAATCGTTATCTGAACCGCAGGAATCTTTGATTACCCAAAATACAGATTCCCAGAAGCAGAGTCCTGAAGTTGAGAACACACCAGACTCTGCTTCGGTGCAGGTCGAGGAAAACGAAAACGCTTCTAACCTAGATCCATCTGCGACGGCAGGGAATGCTACGGACTCCGAGCCACAAGAAGAGCGTTGGCGACCAGGCCTGAAAAAAGAAACGGAACAGCAGCAGCCTGAAGATTCGGGCTCGTTCTTGGATCGCGTTTTTGGTGACGCAGGCAACGAAGCAGCACCAACAAAGGACTCAAGCACAGAGGAAGCAACCCTGCTTGAGATACTTGCCTTGCTGGATGCCAACAACCCAAGCGGAGCTGTAGAAAGACTCGAATCGAACGCAGAGCGATTCTCCGATTCGCAAAAGTCGTTGATCCAGATGGAGATACAAGCAAGCGGTGATCCAAATGCCCGTATGGAATGCTGGGATCAACTTTTGGGCAGAGACGCGACAGAGCTACTCCACGACTTAATGGCCGCGAACCTGATCCTTCGAGCTCGCTCCAATGAGCGTTCCAAGATTCTGGCTCAAGCCAAAACTATTGATAAAGCGCCGTCCCATTTCATCAAATGGATTGAAGCATTTCAGACTACGAATAAGAACATTGTTGAAGAATTGACTGCTCAGAAGCAGGCTAATGCATTCGACGAGTCCGTGTTGCTCGAAGACATTTTTCTTGGAACCGCGCAGTATGTACAGGGTGATAAACAGAATGCTCTCGGTCTGATGAAGCAGGCTTATACAGAATTGGAAGAATTGCAAAGTGCAAGCAAAGATGTTTGCGTGGCGATGCTCGTTGATCGCAATCGCTCGAACATCATGAACTCATTGCAATTTTCTATCGGTAGGCTCGAGGCGGCAGACTAGCCAACTTCAACGCTATCCTGCCCGCTGTTGCGTTGCGAACGGCCCATTCCCCTCATTCGTTGACGCAGAAGTTTGCTCTCCAAGCAGTTCGGAGCAAGCAATTATGACTTCCCTAGTTGGAATAGCCTGCATGGCCGCGTTAGGCCCCTTGCGAACAAACTTCTTTTCCTGCGGTGTCGCTTTACTTTGAATCGCGATATGCGGATTGCCGAAGGGCCCAGACTCCTCGGCCCATGTTGCTCCATGTAGGCTAACGCATGGCAGGCCAAGGCTGCTGGCAAAGTGTAAGGGACCTGTATCGCCAGTTACAAAAAGCGTGCAACATCGCATGAGTTCAAGCATCTCGACGAGCGATGTTGATGGTGCAATTACGGCCGCATTTCCGCTGCCAGTGACAATTTGCTCCGCCATTTCAAGTTCCGCTTCACCTCCCCAGAATACCAGCGACTTCATGCCATAGCGTTGAAACAATGCGGATGCGAGTTCCGCGAATCTCTCCGTCGGCCAAATACGAGTTGTCCAACCAGCTCCTGGATTCAAGCCGATCCAGTTTCCGGTAAGATTGCAGCCAGCGAGAATCTCCCGTGCACTCTGGGCCGCCTCTTTATAGCTTGGCATTTGGAACTGCGGAGCTTGTTGCACACCTCCCCAGGGTTCAAGCATTTGCATGTAGGTATCTACCATATGAGACTTGGAGCGACTGACTCTTTGAGTTGCCATCCAGGGCGCAATCTCGCGAGCGTGCGAGGAATCAAATCCAATGCGATACTTGGCGCCACTTAGCCAGCCAAGCAGTGCACTCTTGCTCAAGCCCTGTGGGTCCAGAACCAGGTCGCATTGCAGCCCGCGCATTTGCCGACGAATTTCCAGCCATTGCCTAGGGCGTCCTAACCACCCCTTTGGGATACGCACTACTTGGTCAATTGCAGGATGCGATTGCAAGAATTGTTCAGCCGCACATTCAACTACCCAAACGATTTCGCAATTTGGCCACATCTGCTTAGCTGCAACGGCGAGCGGAATGGTCAATACGCAGTCACCGATAGCACTCAAACGAGTAATGAGTAGCCGCTTGGGAGAGAAAGACGAAGGAATTGACATGCAATTTCAATCAAGATGTAAGAATACCGGCGAAACCGCGGCTCGCACTTGCGTTTCAAACGTATCCGATAAAGCCCCTGAAATTCAATACAAATCCTGCCTACAATATTGCATCCGCGCAAGACAGACTGGATCTTGCCCTGGGAGCCGGTCCATAATGGATAAACTGTTTCCAGTTTGGTCTCTGGCCTTTTGAGGTGACCCGATGAATTCACATTCCAAACTTACCGTCCTAGTCGTGCTGATGTTCCTGCCTGCCATGGGTTGCGAAAAGGAAGAGGGTGGAGAGGAATTCCAAACTCGGGTCACCATGCTTCACGATGGTTATCGCCTGCTAGTGATCGACAATTCGGATTCCATCAGTCAGGCTATTGCTATCAACGCTCACGGCCATGTCATCGGGAGTCGTGAGCAGCCCTCCGCGACGCCCGGCATTTTTGAGAATATTTACTTCTTTGACGACGGCCAGCATGCAGTCGATTTGCCTACCTTAGAGAACTACACCAACTCCGAGGTAGAGTCCCTCAGCGACAATTATTTTGCCGTAGGATATGCCTCGCGGCCGACTGGTAACGTTGACGGCACGCTCATCGCTCTGCTTTGGGATATCAAAAAAAACCAAGTCATCAACCTTTCGAAAATCGAGGGTGATTTGGTCTCGCACGCGCAAGACATTAGCAGCGACGGAAAACGAATTGTCGGTTATTCAACGGGGAATTCTCCCGAACGACTCAGGCCATGCATTTGGGAGTTCTCGGAGACCGAAAAGAAATGGGTTGCCGAAGCGCTACCGACGAAGGAAGTTTATAACCCTTACACCATGTCAAGTTCCGTACAGATATCACCGGATGGTAAAACGATTGCCACTTGCATTACGGACTTCATCGACGACAGGACTATCAACAGTTCGCTGTATCTCTGGCGCGAAGACGAGCAGGGGCAATGGCAGAGAAAGAAACTTCACGACGAACAAATATATGTAGGCGGAGTTAACAACGCAGGATTGGTCGTCGGTGATTTCTCCAATCGTCAAGGCAAGCGATTTCCATGTATTGTGAGTGCAGAAGGCGAATTCCGAGAGCTCGAATTGTTCGACGGCACGGATTCAGGAAAAGCCTACGGGGTTAGTAATAAAGGCATGGTTGTTGGCATTTGCAATGATCCTCCAGGACCAGACGGCGGAGTACATCCCTGGATCTTCGATGCAACTGGCGACTCGAACAAACCTCAGCCTTTAAAACTCCCTGCCGAAAACCTTTATTGCCTAGTTCAGTCCATCAATGACGCCGGACAAATCGCAGGGCTCGGCGAAATCACATTCAAAGATCGACTTGAGGAAAACCCAGAAACAGGTGAAGAAGAACCTGTGGTAAAAGCGCTCGCTTTCATTTGGGATCCTCAATCGTCCAAATAGATTCCAGCTTCGCCCGTCCAAAATCTGTCCCGAATATTTAGCCTTCTTTGTCGCAGAAAGCGCTCCTTCATGTTCAAGCTGACAACGCCTACAAAAACAGCACTTACATGCATCGCAACACTCCTTTTTGTAGCACCTTCCTCCGTTGCTAATGATAGCTGGCCCCGATTTCGTGGTGCCGCTGGCAACGGGATCAGCAGCGGCAAGCCTCCCGTCGAGTTCGGCGCCAATGAAATGGTGAAGTGGCGTCAATCCATCGAAGGGGTAGGCTGGTCCTCGCCGGTTTATTCAGACGGTGTGATTTGGCTCACCAGTGCGATAGCGGTTCCTGCAAGTCCAGAAGAAGTGGCACGTAAGAAGGCTGAAGGCATGGCCTCCTTTAAGACGGCTTTTGCTTCAGTTGAATTCAAAGCCATGTGCATAGACTACGCTACCGGCAAGCTGCTGCACAATCTTTCTCTGGCTCAAACGGACAGCCCCGACACGATCAACCCGATGAATAGCTTCGCCTCTCCAACGCCTACGATCAGTGATGGCTTGGTGTACTGCGACTTCGGCAACTACGGAACTTGGTGCTTGGACCTAAAAACTGGTAAGGAAGTCTGGCGACGCACGATTGAAGTCGACTATAGCGTCGGTCCGGGTAGCTCGCCGATGATTTACGACGACAAGTTGATTTTGGTATGCGACGGAATCGACGCCCAATTTGTGCTCGCCCTAAACAAGAAGACAGGCGAAACGATCTGGAAAACTGCGAGACCGACGAAGAAGGCAAGCAACGTCGAATTTCAAAAGGCCTATTGCTCGCCGATCGTCGCGGAAGTTGCAGGAAAAGAGCAAATTGTAATTCCCACGGCTCAATGGATCTGCGGCTACAATCCTGAAGACGGGAAAGAAATCTGGCGATTGGATCATGGCCGCGGTTTTTCGCTGAGCCCAAGCCCAATTCAAACCGAGTCTGGATCGATCATTTTCTCAACTGGATATATGCGTCCGGAGCTAGTCGCCGTGGATCCTTCTGGCAGCGGCGACGTTTCCGCAACGCATCAAAAGTGGCGGGTCAGCCGCAGCGTACCGGCCATGCCCTCACCAATTGCCAGCGCTGGGAAAGTCTTCATGCTTTCCGATGCTGGCGTTCTCACTTGCATTCAAGATGCCGATGGCTCTATTGCTTGGCAGGAGCGAATTCCAGGCAACTACTCTGCATCTCCGATACTCGTCGATGGAAAGCTCTATCTTTGCTCACGCGAAGGCGTTGTCACGGTCGTCGACATCAGCGGCGAATTCAAAGTACTTGCCTCAAACGAATTCGGACAACAACTCATGGCCAGTCCGGCTGTTATCGGCAATGACTTGCTGATCCGATCTGACGAAGCACTCTACAGAATCGGCAACTGAACTAGCTCGCGAGCAGTCTCTCTACATACGACCGGAATCCAAGCATGGAATCCGGTGCATCCGGGCCAACAATCACTGCCCCATCTTCCGGGGCAGGCCGCAAACCATGGCTGCCACGCACCAGAGCCGGATCCAAAGGTACGACATCCATTTTGTAACGCATCCCGAGCTTCTTCTGAGCAACGCGTAGCAAGGCACGCAGCTGCGAAGTCATAAACAACTCGCAAGGGTCGTATCCAGGCTTGCGGTGAATATCGACGGTCCGCGCAAAATCGGGAGCTCGGTCATCATCCAACCAATAATAATACGCGAACCATGCATCTTCAGCCGAAAGTGCAATTAGCTCACCGCTACGCGAATGATCGAGTTCTAGGTCTCCAGGCTCGACCACGGAAGCGATGGCTGGGATTGATTCCAATAGGTTTCGTACTCTTGCAATATTCGCCTTGTCCTTAACGTACACATGTGCAAGCTGGTGGTCGACAACGGCAAAAGCACGGGAATCCATAGGCATCAGTATTTCGCCAAAAGGGCCCTCACGCACTTCGAGCAGACCTTCTTGCCGGAGCACTTGATTGATCATGACAGGCTTGGATACGGGAACTAACCCATATTCAGAAACGACCAGCGGTGTTGCTCCAATTTCTTTGGCAGCTTCAATCACAATCTGCGCGCACCGGTCGACTTCCGATACCCGTGCCGGATCCTGACGCTCAAGACGCTGAAAGTCATAATCCAAGTGGGGGAGATAGACCAAGCTTAGCTCGGGCTTGTTCTGCCGTAGGACTTCGGCGCTGGCGTCCGCAATCCAACGGCTAGCAGGCAGTCCTGCTTTTGGTCCCCAAAATGAGAAGAAGGGGAAATCACCGAGTTTGTCCGTCAGCCGGCAATCGGTTTTGTCCAGAATCCCAAAGGCTTTTGAACCATCGCAACCATAGTATGGCTTGGGTGTAGCGAACCAGCGAACGGGAGCTCCTTGATTGAACCACCAAAACATTTTGGCCGTTTCGTAGTTTTCGTAGAGCTTGCTTCCTTGCACGAGGTCGTTGGACTGTTGCCAAAATCGGATCTCTCCCGTCTCTCGAAAGTACCAGCCGTTGCCTACAATGCCATGATGCCTCGGCGGCAGGCCAGTGAGCATAGTAGCTTGCGAAGTACAAGTGACCGAAGGAAATGGACTCGTCCAGGCCTGCGGCTCGCCAACCTCACTTATATGCGGCGCGTGCTGAACCAAGCCCGGTGTCAAGCCAACGACATTGATAATGCAAACTTTACTCATGTGTTTGTTATTGTTTCCAAGCCTTACGTGTGCACAAAAATTTGTTGCCATGCAACATGGGCCGCGATTGCCGCGAATTCAATCCCACTAGCAAGCGCAATGAGAATATCTTGCGTAAAGAAGAGTCATGAAGATAGTCGAAAGTACGCATGAAGCCTATGCTCACGTGAATCATTGGCGCATGGAAGGGCAATCCGTCGGCCTTATTCCAACAATGGGGGCACTTCACGAAGGACACTATTCTTTGGTTCGGCAGAGTGTGACCGATTGCGATCTAACAGTAGCGACAATCTTTGTAAATCCTACTCAATTCGGCCCCGACGAGGATCTGGAACGTTATCCGCGTACACTTGAAGCTGACCTTGCAGGGCTGCGCGAGCTGGGGACCGATCTTGTCTTTGTCCCGACGAAAGAGACACTTTACCCGCCAGGCTTTTCAACCTATGTAGATGAACCCGATGCGGCGGCCCCACTGGAAGGCGAGTTTCGTCCTGGGCATTTTCGTGGCGTTATGACTATCGTGATGAAGCTCTTTCAAATATTGCCCGCCACGATAGCCTACTTTGGGCAAAAGGACTTTCAGCAAGTGACAGTCATTCGGAGGATGGTCGAAGATCTGAATGTTCCAATTCGGGTCGTCGGTTGCCCCACCGTCCGCGAACAAGATGGGTTGGCAATGAGCAGCCGAAATCGCTATTTAACGCAAGAACAGAGGAAAAGGGCGCTTTGCTTGAATCGCGCGCTAAGCGCAGTCTCACGACTGCTTGACGACGGTGAACGACAAGTTGCAAAGCTTGAAAATGCTATGCGAGAAGTACTGGACGGGGAAACGGATTCGATCGACTACGCTCGCGTCGTTGATAGCATGCATTTACAATCTCTTGAAACGGTGGATCGTCCTGCAGTCGCATTGATCGCCGCGCAGGTCGGAACCACGCGTTTGATCGACAACCTAATGCTGGAGCGCTAGCGAAACTCTTACACGAGCGGTAATAACGCGTTACAGTAGTCAAAATGGTTCATCGGCATCCATTGCGTGTCCTTGGTGCATAATTTTCTTTTCCAAGCTGACTTTGCGCAGGAGGCTTACACATGCCGCTCGGAATTCGCCCAACTGTCGATTTCGCCTTCAAGAAAATCTTTGGTTCGCCATCAAACTCGGCAGCCTTGATTGGCTTATTGAATGCCATTCTCAAACTCGAGCATCCGATTGAAAAAGTCGACATCCTCAATCCCTTCAGCTACCAGGAATTTGCTGACAACAAACTGGTGGTTCTGGATGTTCGCTGCCAGGATGCGGCCGGTCGCTGGCTCAACGTGGAAATGCAAGTCTCTTCATTTCCCGGCTTAATTGAACGCTTGGTCTACTATGCTTGCAGCATGTATGTCGACCAATTGGCCTCTGGGGATGGTTACCTCCACGCGACGCCAGCAATCTCCATTTGTTTACTCAGTCATCAACTATTCCCAGACAGCAGCCAGGCTCACCATCGATTTACGATGATCGACGAGGCAAGTGGACGTAGAATCGACAAAGGAGTCGAAGTACACACGGTGGAGTTGACGAAGTATAATTTGGACAAAGCAGTTATTCGCGAAGCTAGTGCTCTCGAGCAGTGGGCATTCCTATTATTGTATGCGCAGGAATTCGAAGCTGCCGAGCTGCAAGAACTGCTGCCCGGAATTGCATTCAAATCCGCCATCGACGCCCTTCAAACCATTTCAGCCAAAACCAAGGACAAGAGCATGTACGACCAGCGAGAAAAGGCTCAACGCGACTTCAAGTGGGCAATCTCTGGCGCTCGTGAAGAAGGGCGCGAAGAAGGGCGCGAAGAAGGCGAATTAGTCGGCAAGGTGCAGTTGCTCGAAGAACTTCTTGGGAAGGATCAAACGGATGGAGCCGAGTTAATTGCCGCGGGCAAGGTAGCCCTGGCTGCCCGTCTGGAAGACCTGCAACAGCAGTTGCGCGATCGCGACGCCTGACCAGTCCTCCTGCTCGATAACTTTCCATGCTGCGAGCGTGCAACACTCTCGGACTTCTCAGAACCCTCCACTTTCGGCGAACGCCCGCTTTCGTCAAGAAATTTGGATAAATTGCCGCAGCAACGGCATCGCTAAAGCAATGGAGGTTTGTGACTGCTCGCGGAGAGGCTGACAATTTTACAACTGAGCCGCTGGACGTGAGGCCATGGGCACAATCGCTGGAGTGCAGGCTTTAGCCGCCTTCCTACAACTGAGATGCCCGGCCGCTTGCGCGCCGCACTCACGGGTAGTCAGCACTTGAGGGCGTGGCTTTCGATGAAGCGAAAGGCGACATAAAACCGTGCTTTCGAGGGAACAGAACAATAGGCATCGTGACTTTTGGGGATACCAACATGCAAAAAGCTCCGCTGGAATCATACGTGCAAATACTGGCCGCACTTTTTATCTTGGTAGTAGCTTTTTCTTCTTCGGTCGCGGGACAGGCTAGCAACGACGACGATGGCCAACCTGACTTCCCTGTTCCCATGCAGGAAATAACGGTGCTGGTTGTGGACGAAGATGACAAACCTGTCGAAGGTGTTCAGGTAAGTGCGATGGGACTCCGCTGCGAAGAAGATCCTGGCAGTTGGTATGGCTGGCCGATCCAGAATGCTGGAAGAACAAACAAAGGAAAAACAGACGGCGATGGCAAAGTCAGCATCGCCTATCCGACCAAATTTGGCGTGCCACCCAATTTCCAAACAACCAACAAGCTCGACATAACCTTTACCCACTACAACTATGTGCTAGGCAGGCAGGAGTACGACCCGCGGGGAACGGACGAATTGAAACATACTTTACTCAGCGGGTGCGAAGTTTCGTTTACGGCCCAAAATGAGGCTGGAGAACCGCTTTCTGATTTTTGGATTTCCATGGCCGGTAGCGGAGGGAGAGCCGAATGGAACCTTGAGAAAGGCGAGATACGATCACGTGGCGTGCCAGACGGTTCCTGGCAAACCATGCTTGTTGCACCTCAGCCTGACGGCAAGACATTGTTTAGCGGAGTCCTACCAACGCGTTTTCGCAAGGATAGTGAATTCGCGATACGCGGGGTGAAATTGACACCTGGATTAGAATTACAGGGCCAACTCGACGCCAAGGTTCCACGCCCTATCCAAGATGGCAAAGTCATTGTTTGGCAACTTCCAAAGCCCAAGGGTCGAGTGCACGCGACCGAGAATGCATCACTTGGCTGGTCCGCCAGCACATCCATCAATGAAGATGGAACGTTTGCATTTCCTTCCTTACCGCGTACAGGCCAATTACAATTCATTGCTCTATGTCGTCGCTGGATAATTACCTCGGAGCCACGCGATGGCAACGGCGCCAATGGCTTCTTCATCTTAGGAACGCAGCAGTCAATAGCTGCTGAAGCCATCGAAGATGGCCGCATGAGTGGAATCGTGTTGCCGATGGAAGAGGCAGGTGCACTAGAAGTCACCTTAACCAAACCGGACGGTGCACCGTTGATTGGAGCCGAGGTATCGACCTGGCCAAACCAAAAAATGGATAAGAGCGGCAGTCAACTGCTTGGCGCTTGCTACTCAAGCTTGGAAATGATGGAGGTGAGAATCGCCGGCAAGGACCTTGAAGACTACTACGAAAACAAAACGAGAGAGTCTCGTTTCGTCCAGGTCACCGATACTGCTGGCAAAGCCATCTTGCATGACATTCCCGTCAAGCGGGACTACCAAATCGCCTTGCTCCACAACGAGTATCGTTTTCAATCGAACGCACCAAAAAAGACGCCTATTGACAGTTTGGACTATCGCCTCGAGAAACCAGCGACAAAAAAGATGGCGATCACCGTTGTCCCGATTGCAGACGACAAGGAATCAGACCTATAACAGAACACGGGTGCGTCTGGCCAGGCGCAACCGTTTTAAAGCTTGACCCAATCGGATTGACGCGACATGTGTGCTTGGCTTGATCCCGCGCGACTTCGTGCAACGTGCGGCATCCAAAGAGCTTTGTCGACAAGCTCGGTTAAGTGTTCTGGGTCAATAGGCTGCTGCATGCTGAATACGCCACCTTGCTTGGCAAGCTCATCACCCCAGTCCTTGGAATTCTCTGGAATGAGAAAAATGACTGGAATGTCCTGAGTAGTCTCGAACCCTCGGAGCCGCTTTGCGAATTCGCAGCCGGACTCAAGCTTGTCGATGCTTAGGACAATCACATCGAATTGTCCCTCTTGAATTTGCTCGATGGCTATGGCTTCAGTTCTTGCCATGACCGCTCGATGACCCTGCATATCCAGAATCGAACCCATTGCCGTTAGCATCAGTGGATCGTTATCGATGACCAACACAGACGCACGAACTTTTTCTGTACCGGATGCACCCTTCGCGTCTACCTGAGCCTTCGGTTCAGCCTTTTGCTCAGAATCAGTTCGAAGAAGGCGTTCTCCGCCATTATTGCCAGACTGTGACATGATCGTACTCGTTGGATTTTCCGATGGGCGTTTTCGTGTTCTTAAATCTGATAATTGGCCTCAGGTGTCATATCCTCTGGCAATCCTCCACGCACGCGAAGGTTTGGCTTTTCCAACACAACCGTCGTTTGCGGCGCAACAGAGCTGGTGATCCACACCGAGGAACCTATAACACTATCGCGTCCAATTACGGTCTTGCCGCCAAGAATCGTCGCGTTTGCGTAAATCACAACCCCTTCTTCTATGGTTGGGTGCCGCTTTTGCCCGCGAATGAGCTGCCCGTCGGTATCCGTCGGAAAACTCAACGCGCCCAACGTCACGCCTTGGTAAATTTTGACGTGTGCACCCAGCTCCACCGTCTCTCCGATAACAACGCCCGTACCGTGGTCGATAAAGAAGTGATCCGCAATCGTGGCCCCAGGGTGAATATCGATGCCGGTTTGCTGGTGGGCCCACTCAGTCATCATCCGCGGAATGAACGGGACGCCCAGTCTTAGTAGCTCGTTGGCCAACCGATAAACAGTGATTGCCTCCAGTCCCGGATAGCAGAAAATGACCTCGTCGCGACTAATGACTGCTGGATCCCCATCGTAGGCCGCCTCTACGTCGGTCGCCAAGAGTGCTCGAATCCTAGGAATCTGCTCCATGAACTTAATAGCGATCGCCTGCCCCTTCGCCTCGTAGTCGACTTGGTTTTCGCACTCGCTTTCTTGATTGCGGACCCGATCGTCATGTTGCAGGGCTCTGCCAATCTGAGTCGTCAACTTGTCATGGAGTCGATCGATTAGATTCCCGACGTGATACATGACATTGCCTGCGTGTAGACCTTCCCGTCGTCGAAACCCTGGGTAGAGAATATCCTTTACATCATCAAGGATCGAAATGATGACTTCGTACTTGGGTAGCGGACAGTGGCCCAAATGATTGATTTGGTCGTCGGCCGTGTAAGTCGAAACGATGGCCGAAGTTAGATCGGGCAGCTGTTCTTTGAGACGTGCATCGGATGCCATTTTTGGCCCCATGATCTGCTTGCTAATGATTTTCTAAGTAACCCGCCGCTGGGCATTTTGGATGAAGCCCTTCATCGCACATACCTCATATGTTGAAGAGTATGAAACTCTTGCTGAACGACAAAGTCTCCCAAATTGGCAAACTAAGTCAACTTTACCAAACCCTTCAAACTTTGGAGGAAACACCTGATGTTTTCCTTCGGTTCGATACCCTCCGAATTGCCAACAGAACCGATCCCGATAAGCGCGAGAGCGTATTTTACCTAGTCCCTTTCTTTGGCATTGTTTACTACAACTGCATGGGAAAACGAGGCACCACAAAGCGCTCCGCAAAGGGGAAGAAACGGGCATAAAGCACGGGTTTAGGTTGTGCGACTATTTGTCGCGTAGAGAGCGCCTATAAAGGCGTTACTGTGGACTTAACATCTTCGGTAAATAGAGCGATACTGAGTCGATAGGCTTTGAAGTTTACCGTCTAGTCTGTGCCTCAAATCACCAGTCTGGGCTCTCCTCGTCGATTTCCCCCAAGTGGGACGCTGCTCTAGAAGAGTTCTGGTCGGTATTTTTGGCGTTATTCCAAATCGCTTGGGCAATCTGCACAGGTATATAGCGCAGAATCATGAACCGATTCTTATTCCCACGTTGGATCAATAAATTTGTCGCACTCCTCGGCCTGCTCGCCGTAGGTGGCGGTGGTTTCGCTGGGACGATGTTTTTTGGTGCAACCGACGATTTCACGTTGAATCCAGGTTACCAGCCAACGCAACCAGTGCCTTTTAGTCACAAGATTCACGCCGGTGAGTTGAAGATGGACTGTCGGTACTGCCACGTCAATGTGGAGAAGTCGGCCCACGCTTCAATTCCGCCAACCGCGACTTGCATCAATTGCCACAGCCCAAATGGCGAAAATGGAGTGCCAGCACTCGCTGCCGTACACGAGAACAGCGACAAGCTTCGAGCGGTTCGCGAGAGCTGGGAGACGAACGAGTCCATTCCATGGATTCGCATTCACCGTCTCCCCGACTATGTGTTCTTCAATCACTCGGCGCATGTAACCCGTGGAGTTAGTTGCGTTAGCTGCCACGGCCGAATTGACACCATGGAGAAAGTCTTCCAGGCCGAAGAGTTATCGATGGCTTGGTGCATTGAGTGCCATAACAATCCTGCCGAACATATTCGCCCCCGAGACTTGATCACGAAGTTGGATTGGGAACCGGGCGAGGGAGAGGGGACGCGCGAGGAGATCGGCAAAAAGCTTATCGAAGAAAACAAAATCCACCCCAAAACTAACTGCGCAGTTTGCCACCGCTAATTCGCAACTCAAAAACTGCCAACAAACATTCATTGCCAAGATTTTTATTTGACGTCAGTCAGGCAAAGTAAAAATGAGCTCAGATCAGCTTCCTATCGTAACTTCAGAATCAGCGGACTCAGCCAGCCCGTCATCTGGTAGCAATGGCTACTGGCGGAGCCTGGGCGAGCTTGAGGGTACGCCGGAATTCAACGAGTTTCTGGATCGAGAGTTTCCGCAAGCTGCATCCGAGTTTCCCGAGGGTGTTTCGCGCCGGCGTTGGTTGCAATTGATGAGTGCCTCACTGGCTCTTGGTAGTGCGGCAGGTTGCAGGTATGGACCCAGCGAAATCGCTTCCATGGTAAACCGTCCGGAAGATACAATTCCGGGTGTAGCCAAACACTATGCGACCAACTTTGAATTGGCTGGCCGCGCAATGCACTTGATGATCGGCAATGTCGATGGACGCCCGATCAAAATCGCGGGTAATCCAAAGCACCCGTTGTTCACTTCGACCGAAACATATGACCTTTCCAACGGTAAGGAGCTATTCGCTAGTGCGGGCTCTGATGTCTTTGCGCAAGGTTGCATTCTGCAGCTTTACGATCCAGATCGTTGCAAGCGAATCTCCACACGCGGCGATCAAGGGCTAGTAGACTCGTCTTGGGAAGCCTTCGGCGAATACATCGATGCCACACGTGAAAAGCTGAAGGCCGCTGCAGGCAAGGGACTGGCAATCGTGTTAGCACCTTCGCTTTCGCCCTCGCTAAACCGCCTCGTTCAAAAGGCTGCCGCGGAGTTCCCGGAAGCGAAGTTTGTCCAGTACACATCTATTGACGACAATGCACAGTTTGAAGCCGCATCCGAAGTTGCTGGGAAGCCAGCAGAACTGCGTTTCAATCTGGATGGGGCCAAGGTCATTTGTTGTCTCGACAGCGATCTCATTGAAGGCGATCCGAATGCACTGATTTATGCTCGGCAATTCTCCAACGGTCGTACGCCGAAGGCTGGAGAAATGAATCGGCTGTATGCAGTGGAAGCCACTTACTCAGTCACTGGCTCTGCCGCGGATTCACGATTGCCGCTGAAGAGTTCTCAGATCGCACCATTCATTGGCAAGCTCGAGAATCGAATCGACGACTTCTTGGCGGGAGGGCAAATCCCAGCATCGGAGGATAGTGATCCGGCATTCGATAAGATTTCGCGCGAAGATCAACTTGAGCGTTTCGTCGACGCGATGGCAGAAGACCTTGTAGCCAATCAGGGCAAGTGTGTTATATCAGTCGGAGCCCATCAACCACTCAACGTGCAGCTTGCTGCCCTAAGAATCAATAAGAAGCTTGGCAACTTTGGTAAGACCGTCCTGTTCATGCCAGATCGGCGTTCGCTCGGCGATATTGCACCCATTTCATTGCCAGAATTCTCGGCGGGACTTGAAAATGGTTCGATTGATCACGTCTGGATCCTCGGAGACAATCCGGCCTATTCGGCTCCAGGTGGCCTGCCCGTAGCTTCGCAACTTTCAAAGCTGGAAAACGTAGTCTACTTTGCCGAGTTCGAAGACGAGACAGCTAAAGTCAGCAATTGGGTCCTGCCAATGGCCCACCAATTGGAGGCATGGTTGGACGTAAGCGGATCCGATGGCAGCTACGGCGTCGGTCAACCGCAGATCCTTCCTTTGCTTGGTGGCAAGAGCATTCTTGAACTCTTGAGCCTGGTAATCGGCGATGCAGAAGAAGGACAAGCCATTGTTCGAGCAACAGCAAACATCGTAGCCGGAAAAGAACTCAGCTCGCGGCAGTGGCGCGAGACCTTGCACCAGGGCTACCTTGCAGGAGTATCTGCCGACCCCATGGAAGGCGGCAAAGTCGACGAGTTGGCCCTTCAAGGTGAACTGACGCCTGGAAGCTTTGAAGGCAACAAGCTTGAAGTGATCTTCACGCAAAGTGAGACCATCTACGACGGGCGTTTCGCGAAGAATGTGTGGCTGCAAGAACTGCCCCAACCCATGACTAAGATTGTCTGGGACAACGCGGCAATCGTGAGCCCCAAGACTGCAGAAAAGCTGGGGCTGCATCAGGGCCAACGCAGCATGACGGAAACGGTCAAGCTGATCGTGGACGATCGTTCGATCGAGCTTCCAGTGTTCATCATGCCTGGACAAGCTGCTGGCTCAGTGACCGTACATTTGGGCTACGGCCGCAAATGCCGTGATGAGGCCGTTGATAGCGATGAGGAGGTTTTTGTAGGCACGAATGCCGCGCCGCTGAGAGCCCAAGACAACTCACATATTTTGACTGACGTTCGCGCCCTCGCGACATCGAAACCATTCAAGCTAGCGACAACTCAGGATCACTTCGCCATCGATCCTCACGGTTTGGACATTACCAAAGAACGTGCAGCGATTTTGATTCGCGAAGGAACGTTGGAACAAATCGACAGCGAGCATGGCGAAGAATACGTCGAACACCTCGGGACACACCATCCAGACCTTGAGTCGCTCTGGACGGAACCGATGGAAGAGTTTGCCAAAGATCCAACCGTTCCTTATCAGTGGGGAATGGTAATCGACCTGAACAAGTGCTCAGGCTGTAACGCCTGCGTTATCGCTTGCCAAGCTGAGAACAACATTCCTGTGGTCGGCAAGGAGCAGGTCAGTCGCGGTCGGGAAATGCACTGGGTTCGCATGGACCGCTACTTCAGAGGAGACGCGGAAACACCTCGCATCTCAAGCCAGCCTGTTTCTTGCTCGCATTGCGAAACGGCACCTTGTGAGCAGGTTTGTCCAGTCGCCGCGACGGTGCACACCGAAGAGGGCATCAACGCGATGGCTTACAACCGGTGCATCGGTACTCGCTATTGTGCGAACAACTGCCCGTACAAAGTCCGGCGATTCAATTACTTCAATTACCAAACGGAGTACGGATACTTCTACGGCTGGCAGCAGCGTGGCAAGCTGGAAGAGGCAAATCGCAAGTTGCAACAGTTGGTCCTCAACCCAGACGTTACGGTTCGCGGTCGTGGAGTCATGGAAAAGTGCACCTACTGCGTCCAGCGAATTCAAAACGCGAAGATTGAAGCTCGCGCCGAAGGACGTCCTGTCCTGGACGGCGAGATCCAAGCGGCCTGTCAATGTGCCTGCTCATCTGGAGCCATCGTGTTTGGAGACATCAAAGATCCCGAAAGCATGGTTTCGAAGTGGCGTAATGATCCGCGTGCCTACGCGATGCTAGCCGAACTCAACACCAAGCCACGTACACTGTACTTGGCTAGAGTCCGAAACACGCATCCGCGTTTGATGACAACTGAGCAACTGGTCGACCCGAGTCATGGTCATGGTCACGGTCATGGCGGACACGGAGAGGGCGGACATGGCGATGGCCATGGTACAGACGATCATAGTGGCGACGATCACGCTGAAGGACATAGCGTTGATGGTCACAACGAAGAGCATGACGCAAACAGTCACAGTGAGCCCGCGCAGCACTAAGCTCCAAACGAAGATGAAGCTGAACGGTAGCCCATTGCCGGCAACCCGAGCTAAGAAGAACAAAAACTTAAATTTGAAAACAGAAATACTGGCAGCCTCATGGCAAGTGTAACTGCTTCAGAAATCGACAACACTTACGACACTCCGGGCCGGCGTACGCCGCTGGTCACCGGCGATCAGAACTATTCGACGATTACGCATTTGGTGTGTCGAATCAGTGAAGAAGCGCAGCCGATGATTTGGTGGATTACCTTCGGGATCGCGCTTCCATTGCTGATGATGTTCGGTTCGCTTATCGGTTACCTGATTCTGACTGGGGTTGGGGTCTGGGGAAACATGTCGCCAGTTTTCTGGGGCTGGCCGATCGTGAACTTCGTTTTCTGGGTTGGTATTGGTCACGCCGGCACCTTGATTTCGGCGATCCTCTTCCTATTCCGCCAGAATTGGCGTACAAGCATCAACCGCGCTGCAGAGGCGATGACGATCTTCGCCGTCGTGTGTGCAGGTACGTTTCCTGGGATTCACGTAGGGCGAGCTTGGCTTGCCTTTTGGTTGACACCCTACCCAAGTTTAAACCTTTGGATGTGGCCGCAATTTCGCTCGCCCTTGTTGTGGGACGTTTTTGCAGTTGGCACTTACGCTTCGGTTTCCTTGGTGTTCTGGTACATGGGGATGATCCCGGATATTGCTTCCTTCCGTGATCGCTCGAAGAACAAATGGCGTCGCATGATTTACGGCATTTTGTGCCTCGGTTGGTCGGGCTCGTCTCGCCACTGGATGCGATACGAAAAGGCCTACGGCATTTTGGCCGCATTGGCGACGCCACTGGTACTTTCCGTGCACACTGTCGTAAGTTTTGACTTCGCGGTTTCGCAGCTTCCGGGTTGGCACACCACCATCTTCCCGCCTTACTTTGTTGCGGGGGCGATCTTCAGTGGTTTCGGCATGGTACTAACGCTGCTGATTCCGGTACGGGCCATCTATGGCTTGAAGAATGTGATCACGCCACGTCACTTGGACAACATGTGCAAGATTATTCTTGCGACGGGTTCGATGGTAGGGCTGGCGTATACGACTGAATTCTTCATGGCTTGGTATAGCCAGAATAAATACGAGTATGACACGTTTGTCTTCCGAGCCTTTGGACCTTATTGGTGGGCGTATTGGATCATGTTCTTATGCAACGTGATTTCGCCTCAACTGTTCTGGTTCAAGGTCTTCCGTAAAAACACGATTCTCATGTGGATCGTTACGATTTTTGTGAACATTGGTATGTGGTTCGAACGGTTTGTAATTACCGTGACCTCGCTAGCCCGTGACTTTTTGCCAGGTAGTTGGGGGTACTTCTCTCCCACCTGGGTGGACATATGTATGTTCATTGGCAGCTTCGGACTGTTCTTTACCTTGTTCTGTTTGTTCTGCCGCTACTTGCCGATCATCGCGATCAGTGAAGTCAAATGGTGCTTGAGCGAGCAGAATCACGCGGAGCACCGGTATGCACACGGGGATTCCGATCATTAACGCAGGTCGAGAGTTGAACGCTCTCAAGGCATAGCAATCCATTCAACGTATTGAATTAGAGTTTCAGGTTGATCAGTAATGAGCGAACCTAAAAAAGAAAAGAAGCCAGCAGAGCCAAAGTCCCATGGCTGGATGGCTGAATACGACTGCGACCACAAGCTGCTGGATGCCTGTCGAAAGGTCCGCGATTCGGGCTACACCAAGACGGATGCGTTTACGCCCTTTCCGATTCACGGAATCGACGAGGCTTTAGGGATCAAGCCGACCGTTTTGCCTTGGTTTACCTTTTTCGCAGGATTTACAGGAACCTGCACCGCGTTGACCATGCAGTATTACTTCAATGCTGTGGATTATCCTTACATAATCTCTGGCAAGCCATTCGCGAGTTGGCCAGCCTTCATCCCTGTCACCTTTGAGCTGACCGTTCTTTTCGCGGCTTTCACAACTGTGTTTGCCATGCTTGGATTGAACGGGCTGCCCAAGTTTAGCAATCCGGTTTTCAGCAACCCGCGCTTTGACCGAGTCACCGACGATCGATTCTTCCTGTGGATTGATGCCAGCGACCAGTATTACAATTCGGACAAAGTCCGAGCTCTGTTGGCTGACACTGGCCCCTTGGAAGTCGAGGAGGTCATGGAGGATGACACACCAGACGCTATCCCACGCAAGTTACTCATAACGATATTCACGGGAATCGCAGCTTCGCTTATCCCGCTTGTCATTGTTATGAACATGCGTAATTCGAAGAGCGGTGCTTCTCGTTTGCACGTTTTCTTCGACATGGATTATCAGCCTAAGCGCAAAACTCAGACGCCAACCACCATTTTTGAAAACAATCGTGTTCAGCAGCCACCCGTTCCTGGAACGGTTGCCATGGGTGAACTCGATTTTGCGGATCCGTATTACCTGGGCTACGACCCTGACAAAACGGTCGCATTGAATGAGGCCAGTGCAGAAACGCGTTTTGTGAGTCTGCAAGATGAGGAGGGCTCAGAGAATGAGGCTGCAGCAGCAGAAGCACCGCCGAAGCTGGCGTTCTTGGATGAGTTTCCTGACGGCGTAGTCACCGACGAGATGTTCGACATTGGCAAGGCAAAGTTCGAGCAAGTGTGCGCCGCCTGCCATGGATTCTCGGGTTACGGCGATGGCCTCGTTTCGCAGCGAGCCAACAACATTGGTGCCGCGAACTGGGCGAATCCAACAAGCCTCCACAGTCCAACGGTTCGTCCTCAGCCTGTGGGACAGATCTACCACACAATTGCCAATGGCAAGGGCAAAATGGGCAGTTATGGTCCAACGCTCAATCCGAAGGAACGCTGGGCCGTTGTGCTCTATGTGAAGACCTTGCAGCGAA
This sequence comes from Planctomycetota bacterium, assembly GCA_039030255.1. GTDB lineage: Bacteria > Planctomycetota > Planctomycetia > Pirellulales > Pirellulaceae > Aureliella. Next base: position 30,602 of record JBCCEO010000004.1, read on the forward strand.
GTCAGGATGGCGAAGAGTCTGATATTCCGACTGGAGCGACTGTCGAAGAGCTTGATTTGCGGCCTGATGCTGCCAAGGCAAAGCCAGCAGCATCTAACGCCGAGCCCGGAACGCCTTCAGAACAAATCGCCTTACCGGAAAAACCTGCGACTGCAGAGCCAGCCGTGGAAGAGCCAGCGAGCGAAGATCCTGCGGCCACAGATACAACGGAAAAACCTGCAGAGACTGAAACTCCCGCTGCGGAACCTGAGAAACCTGCTGAAGAACCTGCGACGGAAGAACCTGATGCATCGGAAACACCAGCCGAGGAGCCCGCTGCAGAAGAACCTTCCACCGAGGAACCCGCGACGAGCGAAAGTACAACGAGTGAAGAACCGCCGGCTGAGGAGCCTGCGAAGGAATCGGGATCATCCGAGTCCGACGAGTAATTATTTTAGACCGAACGAACAATCCAAAGGCCTTTCCTAGAGATTCAGGCAACGATTGATGGCATCGAACATCCCAAACGACAAGTTATTTTTGCCCCCCAGTTGGCGAGGCATGGCAAGCGTTCTCATGATCGCGGGCCTAATTTGCATCATGCTGAGCGCTGCAATCTGCTATTTAGCCGGTAGTAGCGAAGTTGATGGTTGGACTATTTTCTGCCATTCCTACCTGGCAAACTATGTGTTCTGCTTGACGATCTGCTTGGGCGCCTTGTTTTTCGTGATGGTCACCCATTTGGTGCGAGCGTCTTGGTGTGCTTCCTTCCGGCGAATCGCGGAGTTATTTGCATTCACGATTCCTCTTTGGGCCATCCTCTTTATCCCAATTCTGCTGACGGCGTACACGAAGAATGACTGGCTCTACCCGTGGGCTCTCGGGCCTGATTCCGATTTACCGGGTATCGTGAAGAACAAATTGGATTACTTGAATCCACTTTGGTTTACCATTCGAGTAGCAATCTACTTCGCAGTCTGGATCTTTGCGGCACGGTTTTACTTTACGATGAGTCGCAAGCAGGATGAGACGGGCGATTCCGAAATCACGCTGAAGCTCCAGAAATGGGCTGGCCCGATGATCATGCTGTTCGCCCTCAGTGTCAATTTCGGGGCCTTCGATATCGTGATGTCCACCGACCCCGCTTGGTTTAGCACGATCTACGGCGTGTACATTTTTGCGGCAAGCATGCTTAGCTTTTTCGCGACGACCATCTTGAGCTGCTACCTGCTGCAACGAAATGGCCGCATTGAGAAGTTTGTGAACACAGAGCACTTTCAAGACATGTCCAAATTTCAGTTTGGCTTTATCGTGTTTTGGAGTTACATCGCATTTTCGCAGTTCCTGTTGTACTGGTACGGAAACTTACCTGAAGAAACGACATGGTACATGCATCGTGGTGAACACGGTTGGCTAGAGCTAGGCTTCGTGCTCATTGCCCTGCACTTTGTAGTACCCTTCCTCGGAACCATGTCACGACATATTCGCCGCCGAAAGGCGATCATGGCTGGCTGGGCATGTTTCATTCTCTTCGTCCACGCACTAGACATGTTGTTCTTGGTGATGCCCTACGAAGGAATTCACCTTAGCTTTTCACTGCTCCTCGGACATTTCGTTTGCTGGGCAGGAATGTTCTGCCTGTTCGTCTCGATCGTCCTGATGAGGGTTGGTGACACGCCGTTGGTGGCAGTAAAAGATCCTTGGCTTTCCGAATCTTTGGCATATGAGGTTGGCCCCTAGTTCTGCGTTAAGCAATCCTTCGAAGTCCTAAACTCCGTTTGAGGGCGACTGGCATAGTCGGCAAAATACAATGGCAAATATAAATCGATACGACGACTTGGCGACAGGCGCCATTGCCTATGCAACGCTGCTTAGCTGCATTGTGCTAGTAATCACCATTCTTGGGATTCGAGCCTTGTGCAGTGGCATGGTCGAAGGCGAGGAAGCCCGAAAGTCTGCCGGCGCCCACTATTACACTTCAGATAAAACGATCAGTGAACAACGTGCCCGGCTTGACGGTTATCGCAAGGAGACAGTGGAAGTAACCTACATTCCCGAAGGTGGCGGAGACCCGGTGACGGAAACACAAACCATGATTCGGATTCCCGTAGAAGACGCTAAGGCACTCGTCTTCGAAGCAGCTGATAAGAAGTCCTCTTAATTCCCAGAAAGCGGCAAAAGCAAGTGTTTTGTTTTTCGCAAAAGCTAAAACTCCTCTTGGCCTGCACGTGCATGTCCTGGGTGGCTTTTGCGTATGCTGAGGGGGAAAGTTCTGCTGCGGAAAATCCTGCGGCGCAGGCGGGCGCGGAAGCGGAAAAAGATTCGCAGGACGCTCCAGTTTCGATGGGCTCGGCCTTGGCGCCGCTGCCATACAACGCTCGCGGAGTGGATGTCGTTGATCAAGTTGGAAAGTTCGTTCCGTTGAATGTACTTTTCACCGACGAGTCTGGCAGAAAGATCGGTTTGGGAAAGTACTTCAACCAAGGCAAGCCAATTGTCCTGACCTTAAACTATTCTGACTGTCCAGGACTCTGTATTGCTCAGCTCGATAATCTGACTGGCTGCCTTCGCGCCATGAAGGCTCGCGGGATGGGTGAAGAGTACGAAATCGTGACGATCAGCATTGACCCTGCCGAGGATCACTTTAAGGCGGCAAAGACCAAGGCCAAGTATGCTACGGACATCGGAAACGACGAAGCACATAGTGCTTGGCACTTTTTGACTGGTGACCGCGAGTCGATCCAAGAGATCGCGGAAGCTGTCGGATTCAAGTACACCTGGGATGCAGCCAACAACCGATACAACCATCCTGCTGTGACTTATTTCATCAGTCCGGAAGGGCGTATTTGCAGATACTTGCTCTCACTTGGCGTAGAGCCACAGCAGTTTCAACTGGCGGTAGCAGAAGCGAGTGACAGCAAGCTAACATTTTCGATTGCGGATGCCTTCATTCAGATGTGCTATCTGTACGATCCAGACGCGAATCGATACTCGGCCAGTGCTCGTCGCATCCTTGCCTTTGCAGCCGCAGGATTCTGCATGCTTCTTGTCGGCACGACGGCGCCTTTTTGGTTTCGAGGCAAAAAGAACCCAGCAACAACAATCAGTGAGTCCGCTTCCAAGTCGGAAAGCAACCCAGAGGCCTCTGCAGCATCGAATGCGGAGAATCCATCTGTGAACGACTCTAATTTGACGACTTAATGAATCGGGAATATTTGAGTAGCGATATCCATGCCAGCTCTACCCACACTATTAGCAGACATTAACGAGACCTATTGGTTTCCGCCTAAGGCGTCGACGTTCGCCGAAGAAACTGATGCTTTCTTCATGGTCATCATGTGGATTTCGCTCGTCTTCTTCGTTGGCATCGTGATCGCCATGGGTTACTTCGCCATGAAGTTCCGGCGACGCCCGGGCTATAAGGGCGACTCTTCCGCGTTACACAACAATACGTTAGAAATCACTTGGACGGTGATTCCAACGATTATCGTCATCTACATTTTCTATCGTGGGGCCGTCGGCTATCTAGACATGGTGAATCCGCCAGAGGGTGACACGATAGACATCAATGTCACGGCTCAAAAGTGGAATTGGCAGTTCCAGTATCCCAACGGAGCGATCGACGACGAGCTTCACATCCCAGAGAACCGCAACATCCGTTTGCGAATGCGTTCGATCGATGTGCTACACGCGTTTTATGTTCCTGCCTTCCGCGCCAAAACGGATGTCGTTCCGGGACGTGTAACCACCATGTGGTTCCAACCAACGAAGAAGGGCGACTACGACCTTTTCTGCGCCGAGTACTGTGGCGACGATCACAGCAAGATGATCAAGCGGCAGGGCGTTCACGTATTGAACGACGATGACTACGAAAAATATCTGGCGAAAGCAGTCAAAGCGCCCGATCACCCCATCGCCAAGGGTTATTGGTTGTGGGATAAGCGGGGTTGCAAGGCCTGCCACTCGCTCAAGCCTGGTGAAACCTTACAAGGTCCCAGTTTCGCAGGCAGCTATGGCAATATGGTCCAATTGTATGGCGGCGGTGAAGTCGAGTTTGACGACCAGTACATTCAAGAGTCCATTTACGATCCGCAAGCAAAAGCACGTGGCGGTTATGAGAATGCTTCTGCAATGCCGTCATTCGTAGGACAGTTGAGCCTGGACGACGTTCAATCAATTACTGCCTTCCTCAAGGAAATGGGCAAGGAAGATTTCTATAATCTGGTTGCTGATGACGACGGATTGTCAGAGGACGATAAAAAAGCCCTTGGTATTTCTGACGCCGACGTTGCTGCAGCTGGATCGGGCGAGGCTGAAGTTGGTGATGACGGATCTTCGGACGAAGAAAATGCTGCAGAAGCTCCCGATGGCGACGAAGCTGCGTAAAACAATTAAACTATACAATAGTACATTACTCCAAACTTAACCGTTTCGGTCTGCCCCGAAGAGGATTTTATCGATGAGCGAAATAGCTGACCTGTCGGCTCTTCCGCGAGAAGAACGAGAAGCTCGTGAGAACTTTTTGGTCAACACTAAGGGTTTTCTCAGTTGGGCATTGACGCTTGACCACAAACGCATCGGCCTGATGTATTTAGTCGGTGTGATGACGGCGTTTTTCGTCGCGGGTATGTTAGCCCTGATGATTCGTCTTGAGTTGATGACTCCGGAAAACACCTACTTGTCGAACGCCCAGTACAATCAGGTGTTTACTCTACACGGCGCCATCATGGTGTTCCTGTTTATCATCCCCAGTGTTCCAGCGGCCCTTGGGAACTTCTTGGTTCCGGTGATGCTTGGAGCCAAAGACGTTGCCTTCCCGAGACTAAACCTGAGTAGTTTCTATCTTTGGATCTGCGGGGCGATATTCTTCCTGACAGCCATGCTCTACACCGGCCTCGATACGGGTTGGACCTTTTACACGCCCTACAGTACGAGTACGAAAGGGCCTGTTGTCGCGGCGACAATGGGTGTCTTCATTCTCGGGTTTAGTTCGATCTTCACAGGTCTGAACTTTATCGTGACGATCAACACGATGCGGCCGCCCGGCATGGAATGGTTCAAAATGCCATTGTTTCTGTGGGCCACGTACGCGACTTCCATCATCCAGGTTCTTGCGACCCCAGTTCTTGGTATCACCGTTTTGCTGCTTGCAGCAGAACGAATCATGCACATCGGGATCTTTGATCCTGAATACAACGGCGACCCGGTTACCTATCAGCACTTCTTCTGGTTCTATTCGCACCCAGCGGTATACATCATGATCCTGCCGGGGATGGGAATCATTTCGGAGTTGATGAGTGTACATTGCCACAAGTCGATTTTCGGATACCGATTTATTGCATACAGCTCGATCGCCATCGCTCTGTTTGGCTTCCTAGTTTGGGGCCACCACATGTTCACCAGCGGAATGGCGGACGTTACGACAATCATTTTCAGTGCTTTGACCTTTACCGTTTCGATTCCCTCGGCGATCAAAGTCTTCAATTGGCTGGCGACGATGTACAAAGGAACGGTACAGCTCAACACAGTGATGTGTTACGCATTGAACTTTATCTTCCTGTTCACCATCGGTGGTTTGACCGGGTTGTGGCTGGGTGCTTTGTCGACGGACAGACCTCTGCACGACACTTACTTTGTCGTTGCCCACTTCCACTACGTGATGGTCGGTGGAACTCTGGTTGGCTTCCTCGGTGGTGTCTTCCACTGGTGGCCTAAGATGACTGGCAAGATGTTCAGTGAGCTCTGGGGCAAGGTTTCCTGCTTGCTAGTGTTCATCGGGTTCAACCTAACCTTCTTGCCACAGTTCGTACTTGGCAGCCGCGGCATGCCTCGTCGCTATGCCCAGTATGTGCCTGAGTTCCAAGAACTGCACGTGACGTCTTCGGTTGGCGCCTTTGTTCTTGGCTTCGGTCTGTTTGTGGCACTTGGCGTATTCATCCACTCGCTGATGCGTGGGAAGAAGGCTCCGCCAAATCCATGGGGTGGTGCCACCTTAGAATGGCAGTGCACATCGCCACCGCCATACTACAACTTCCTAACTCCGCCGGAAGTCAACGATCCGTACAACTACAAGCCACTCGTATACCGAGACGGCGAACGCGGCTGGGAATACATTCACCCCGAAGCACCGGAAGTGCCTCAGGCCGAACCAGAACCAGCGAAAAGCTAAAATCCTATGACCGAAATGCGGTCACAGATATTTAAGAGAATAAGCAATGTCAGAAGCAGCGGCACACGGTGATGACCACGGTCATGGAGATCATGATCACTTGCCATTTTTGGCCCACCACTTTGATGACCCTGAGCAGCAATACGATTCCGGCAAACTTGGAATGTGGTTGTTCCTGGTTACCGAAATCCTTTTCTTCAGCGGGATGTTCTGTGCATATGCCTTGTACCGCAGCATCCATCCCGAAGTTTGGACTTTTGCTAGCCAGTACTTGAATGCGACTTTGGGTGCTATCAATACGGGCGTTCTTCTCTTCAGTAGCTTGACCATGGCATGGGGCGTCCGCTGTGCTCAGCTTCGTCAGCGGACTGGCTTGGTTGTTTGCCTGGCAATGACGCTCGGATGTGCCTCCATGTTCTTGGGCGTCAAGGCCATCGAGTACACGCACAAATGGGAACTCGGGCTCCTTCCTGCTGGATCCTATGAATCGCAATACCTTCACACTTCGATTCACCACGGTATCTCCGATTGGTTGTATGTCCTAAGTGCCGTTCCAGCACTTTGCGTAGTAGGCTTCACTGTCTGGTACGGCTACTGCCTATCGAAGGGGCAAAAGGAAAACTCTGAAGTGGCCGGGTCGCTGTTGGTGACTGCACTTTGCTATTTTGCTGGTGTGGGACTTGGGATCTTCCTTGAAAGTGGTGGCGACCATGGCGGCGATCATGGTGGGGCCCATGCGGCCGAGCACTCGACGGACCACGGCGACGGACATGACGATCATGGACATGCAGAAGATGCGCATGAGCACGAAGGAGACCCAGGTCATTCGGAACATGGTGACGATGAGAAACACTCGGTCTTGAACCCAAATGCAAATGTCGTTTTTGTTTCAACCGAAGTTGAAGAAACAAGTGTTTTCAAACCCGGCGCGGCAAGCGAGAAGCAAGTCGACCAACGCGGTGGCGCTGGCTTGTTCTTCAGTATTTACTACTGCATGACCGGTGTACACGCGATTCACATTCTGGCTGGAATGGGAGTGTTGACTTGGCTGCTCGTACGTGCGACGCGTGACCACTTTAACGAACAGTACTTTGGTCCTGTCGATTACGTAGGATTGTACTGGCACATTGTCGACTTGATTTGGATTTACCTGTTCCCGTTGCTTTACCTGATCAAATAGAAAAGATGCTCCTACATATTCAGTAGGTTTCATAAGAAGAAATAACATGTCGGATCAAGCTGCTGCAACAACCGAAGGACACGATTCGCACGGTCATGACCACCATGGCTTTGCTCACCCGATGCCAATTTGGCAATTGCTTGCCGTGTTCTTTGCTTTGATCATTTTGACCATCGCGACGGTCTACCAAGCCACACTAGATTTGGGGAGTATGGAGCTTGTCGCATCGTTGATCATCGCGACGATCAAAGCCAGTCTGGTGCTTTTGTTCTTCATGCACATGATTCACGACAAGCCATTGAACGCCATTTTCTTTATGAGTTCCTTCATCTTTGTGGCCCTTTTCCTTGGCTTTACCTTGATGGACGCACACGGTTATCAGGACTCGAAGATTTTTGAAGAAGTCGACTCACCTTCTACTTCGGTGGCCGAACCTGCTGAAGACTCTGCTGCCGAGCCAGCAGCGAATGGAATGACCTAGTTCATCGCCTTAAATTCACCCCAAAAGCCCTAATAATGAACAGACATCAAGGCGTTGCACTCTTGGAGATGCAACGCCTTTTTTTTTGGAAAATGCGCATCGAGGCTCAAAAGCCAGTCTTGCGCTTCAATTCCAATTAGCATTAGATGCAAGCTTTCTACTTCAGTGCTTGACTTCAAGTTTGTTCACTAACGCACGCAGTAGTGCGGGAGCAATCTTGATGCGTCTTTATCGAATGGGAATCCTATGCTTGCCAACCCTATGATTTCAAATCCAATGCTCGCCAAGCGAATTTCGCTCGCAATCAAGCTTGTCTTCCTGATGTCGATAGCATTTCCCCTCTCTGCCTATGATGATCTTCCCAGTCCGGGTAAATCCAAGATTTATACTGCCGATGGCAATGCAGGAAAAAAGAAACCGTTCAAAAGCATCGAACAATACTACCTTCAGTCGCAATCCGGACGCGATTATGCAGATCCACTCGATGACATTGCTCCAGACAAAAAGGAGGCAGCAGGCGTTTTAGTTTTTGCAAAGCATCAGGGAGAAACCAAGGTTCTTCTCGGCCGCAGCTACTCTGGCTGGGGCAGCTTTGCAGGAAAACGCAAGTATAAGCGTTCCCTGGCGGCGGAAGCTGCTAAACAGCTAGGTGTCGCGGAAACCCAACGCGAAGCGGCAGCTCGCGAGTGCTTTGAAGAATGCCGCGGCGTGTATTCGATGGTCAACATCTACCACCAAATCGATGAAGACCGGAGAATTGGCGAACCCGACAAAAGCTTCGTGCTCTACACGGCAGAACTCGATTACGTGGATGTCGACGTTTTTTACGAGATCGCCGTGCCACTAGAAAACAAGGCCATGCGAGAATGTACGGGTTATTGCTGGATTCCACTCGTGGAATTCCGGTCTCTTGTGGAACGCCAATATAGTGGTCGCACTCGCCACGGGGATCTCCCCCTCAACAAAGAGCTCGTCAAATCGCTTCATAACCTGCAACCAAAAGGCTGGGCCAAACTCTTCAAGTAAGGTGTGGGAGCATTCATTCTCGCTTTCATGAGCCAACGAACTTGCGAGTTTTTTCCAGGCGAGTTGGCAGGGCTTGACCATCGCGGCCGAACTATGCTGACTCTTTGCTAAGTGCAGACCATTGCGGATCACTCTTTGATTCAGCGATCACTTCAAAGACGTACGCGAAGTTGATTCCAAGAATAAAGCCGACTAGCAGCAGTGGAGCGTTTCCACCGATGTCGCCCCAGGGTCCGCGTTCGAC
>JBCCEO010000005.1:0-37319 GCA_039030255.1 Planctomycetota bacterium
CTTCGCCAAAGCGGATCGTCAAACTGCCTTCTCCGACCAGATCATTGGGCGCACCGTAGCTTTGCGAGACCAGAGTCTGGCTTTGGGCCAGCTGAGTGACTTCAAGCGAATAGGTTCCACTCGCCGCCACGCCCGGTGTGGTCGAAGCAGTCGCGACGCTGGGATTGCCGATGCTCGCTTGCGGAGCAAGATCACCAAAGCGAATGCGGTCCCCTAGCGAAGTGGCCGTCGGCGGGACACGCCAAATTTTGTCAAAGGCGCGATCAAACTGGTAGAACACCCCAATGGCCGCCGCGATTGCCGTCAATAGACCAAAGGGTCCGCCAACAATGGATTGTTCCTCAAACTGTAGCAGCATGACGCGAATCTGCTGCTCGAGTGAAGGCGAGCAGTGCTCCGCGACAACAGCTAATATTTGGACCTCAGCGTCGTGGCCCAAATTGGTGAACTTCAGAAACAGACCAAGGCCGCTACTGAGTAGCAATAGGATTGGAAAAACGGAAAGCGCCAAGTAGTATGCGACCGCCGCAGCCATAGCGCCTGCGTCATCAAGCTGCCAACGTCGCGCTGCCATTTGAAGCGAAATGCAGACTTCGCGAACATACCACGCTATAAACGAAAGCATCGAAGCTGCAGATAGCAGATCTATTCTCCGGTTCGTATTCGCCTCTATCTTTTGCGTGCTGGCCAAACTGCGCGAATCCTTTCTCGATAGTAATGGGCAACCTGTTCAGTGACTTTCGCTGGCGGCTAAGAATTGTTTCAGAACATACTGCTCGAAACGAGACAAACTGGGCAAACTGTGCGGCCAGGTGCCAGGCGCACGAAAAAAGGCTGCTGTGGATGATCCACAGCAGCCCTCCCGCTTCCTGATTCTTTTAAAACTCGGCCTTTTGATCGGCGAATTTATTACTCGGAGTCGTCATCTTGATCGCGTAGTTGCTTGCGAAGCTCTTTCACTTCGGCGCGAAGTTCGTCGACCAAATCGCGGAGTTCTTCAATCTCACCGCCACCGATACGCTTGCGAATCTGAACGCGAGCTTTCTCAGCAGCTTCGTGAGCTTTTTCAGCGGCTTCGATTGCAATCTTGTGTCCCTTAACGTCCAAGCCCTGCTTCCTTAAGGCTTCGAGGATCGTTTTGGAAATTTCCTCGCCATCCAAATCCTTGCCAATAGCTTGCAGCATCATGGGAGTGGAATGCACTTCGATATGAGGCGTCTTGCCGCCGACCATTGGCTTGACGATCACATTGACATCTTCTGGAAGATCGTCGAAGTCGTCGTATTTGGTTGTCTTGCCGTCCTTGGTAACAGTGATTTGAGGAACGCCGTCTTCAACCTCAACACGGACTTCCATCGATTTTCCGTTTACCATCTTCTTGATGACGCTGTTTGAATTCGACTTTGCGTTGCCGCCGCTTTTGAGTTGGAAGCTTGGTCCGCCAAAGCTGAATACATTGACATCTTCCTCACCCGCTTCCAATCGGCGAAGCAACTTCATGACTTCACCCATCTCGCCTGCTTCACCGATCTTTAGATCGAGTTTTTCAATGTCTTTTGGAAAGAAGATTGCGCCTGCGCCTGCATTGAATTGCTGAGGTCGCTTGGCGGGTTTGACATCGAGCTCCATTTTCTTGCCATTACGCAGGAACTTCATCTTGATGGTTTTGCCAGCCTTGGCGTTTCCAAGTAGCTTCATCAGCTTGGCGGTCGTCTTGACGTTTTCGCCATCGACACCGACTAGGACGTCGCCTTTTTTCACGCCAGCTTTAGAAGCGGGACTATCGTCCATCACTTCACCGATCATGACACCTTTCACGTCGCCCAGGTATTCTGCCAGATCGCCTTCAATTTCCTTGAGCATGACGCCAACCCAAACCTTGGGTACTTCTGCTTCGTCGCCAGCGACTTGGACAACGATCTCACTATTGGAAGTGTCCAGGGCTCCGCCCACAGCGGTTTCGATTTGTTCAAGGAACGAATTCTCAGATTCTTGAGCCGCTAGTGGTTGCAAGGCAGAGAGTCCAACACTGGTTGCCAGAGCAACGCCTGCAAGTCGCAGCCATTTTCTGTTTTTCGATTTCAACATTCTGTTCTACTCCAAGAAGGATTATTGGATGTGGTTCTGAAATTGTTCGTGGATCCGTTGGCCACGAGAAAGGTTTCCGATCAGGTCATGTTGTTTCTAGCGGATGCAAAAAATATGCAAAAAAGAAACAACTCGCTTTCGACAGTCTTGAACAAACGGAGTGACTTGTGTCAATTGCAAAAAGAAGCACCGCAAATTTTCAGCCTGGCTTCTCGAAGCAGACTCAGCAGATATCCACATTGGCAAAGCCTGTTAGTAGGGAATTAACTTTGAGCGTACTCGATGTTGCTGCATGGGTACCAAGCGAATTGACTCGCCGTCCCGCAATGAAATTATGCGATCATAGGATTCAATGTCGTAATTCCCACTCTCCTTGAGTCGTTGCAAGAGCTCAGGAGTTGTGCGGTTGAAGGGAATGATCTCGCCGTCGACGACATATTGGGTCAAGACAGGATCGGCGGAACTTGAATCGCCTTGAGGAAGGCTGTCGTTGTTGTTTACTAAATCGCCCGGATCAGGAGCGGTAGTTGTAGTAGTTGGGCGCATCCCAGCTCCGAACCAACCTATCGTAAAGCTCACCAAAAGCAACGCAGCGATCGAAGTGACTCGCGTCATCCACTCCAGTCGGACTTTTTCTTTCCTTTGGGCTGCGTCCTGTTTGCTTGCTAATTCGACAGTTGGCGCAATAGATGTTTCGGAATCATCACTCCAAATCCGATCGTTGGCAGCCAAACTTTCGAGTTCTTGCGTTAAGGCTTGCTCCTGAAGAAAGGCGAGAGCGCAGGCTTTCCAAGCACCAGGCTGTTCATCCAAGGCTTGAAGGACGCGACGATACTCTTCCCCACGAAGGTTGCCACAAACCAGCTCGTCAATTGCATATTCGTCGATTTTTACCATGACTTTCGTCCAGTCTGGATTAAACAGGAAATTGCATCCTTAGCTGTTGTCGCCATCCATGCTCAAAAGCTCTTTTCTCAAAAGCCCACGTGCCCGGTGCAAACGAGATTGCACTGCACTGGCCGTAACTCCCATACGATTTGCTATCTCTCCGTAGGATAGCCCTTCGACATACTTCAGCATCAGCAGCTGCCGATCTCGTTCGGACATTTTTCGCATCGCCAGTCGAACTTCCTCTTGGCGTTCGTTGCTCACCAAGAAATCTAACGGCGATCTCCCACGAGGATCTTCCTCGGTCGGCTGCCTCGCCTGGGCGACGTTGTTGATCAATTTGCGACGACGACCCGCCTTACGTCGGAAAAGCATCATCTGACGCATGGCAACTCGATAAAGCCAAGGCCCGACCCGATCAACGGGCTCCTCCTTGGCAGATTGGTTCGCCGCAGCCACCGCCACTTCCTGCATGACCTCCTCGACCTCGTCGCGATTTCCCAAGCGCGCGAGCAACGATGTTCGCAACCAGTTCTCGTGCTCTGGCAACGCATGCAGGGGATCGACCGCAGCGGGAATACTCATTCAGGTCTCAGGAAGTACCGCAAATCGTTCGAATCCGCGGTTTTTGGGGGAAGTGGCTTTGTGGTGATTGGGTTGCCGTCGGCAAAATCTTGTTGCACCCCCTCTTTTGGAATTCGGCAGTCACGTCTAACAGACGTAGCATCTATCCATTGGGGGCTAAAAGCCAATAATCTTGGAGGTCTCATTGTGCCGCGTAGTAATTCAGGGAAAGCCATGTCAATTAGCACCCAAAATTTTGGTTCCATCGACGGACAGGATATTCACCTCTACGAGCTGCGCAACCAGCAAGAGCACTGCATTCAGTTGACCAACTATGGTGCCATCCTAGTCCGAGTCGAAGTGCCTGATCGAAATGGCAAAATAGAGAACGTGAATTTAGGATTTTCTAGCTTGGAAAAATACCTGGCCGGACATCCTTACCTGGGTTCCACGGTCGGACGATTCTGCAACCGCATTGCAGCCGGCAAATTCAACTTGGATAGTAATTCATACGAACTAGCAATAAACAATGGTCCAAATCACCTGCACGGCGGCATCGTGGGCTTTGACAAGTTGATTTGGGCGGCGGAAATCCTGGAAGGCTCACAGGACTGTGGTGTCCGATTTTCGCTCGAAAGCCCCGATGGACAGGAAGGCTATCCTGGCACGCTCCAAATAGTCGCCGAGTACCGTTGGAATGACAGCAATGAGCTCTCTTACTCGTTCCAGGCGACAACCGATAAGCCCACCGTCTTGAACTTGACCAACCACGCCTACTGGAATCTTGGCGGCGTAGGCTCAGGAGATATTCGCGGCCACGAATTGAAGTTGTTTTGTGATCGTTACCTCGATGTGGACGCCGATCTTATTCCCACTGGCGAGTTGGTTCCCACCGACGGCACTTCGCTGGACTTTGCTGATTTTAGAACTCTCGGTGAGCGATTGGACGAATTCGAAGTCACCAAGGGCTATGATCATTGCTACGTTGTCAATGGCGAAGCAGGCGGAGAAGCCCGAGTTGCCGGCATCGCACGCGATCCGCAAAGTGGCCGCTGCATGGAAGTTCGCACGACCCAACCCGGAATGCAACTTTACACAGGAAACCACCTGGAAGGCGACTTTGAAGCGTACAGCGGATTTTGCTTAGAAACGCAGCATTATCCTGATTCACCAAACAAACCCGAGTTTCCAACCACTCGACTAAACCCCGGTGAAACCTTTTCCCAGCAAACCATCCACCGATTCTTTGTCGCCGACTGATTGTCTTCTTCTTCCCATCACATACGATTGTGCGCCGCCGACCGTGAGGCTTCGGGCACAATTCGCTGGAGTGCAGGCTTTAGCCGCTTGTGCATCTGAGAATCCAGGCCGCTTACGAGTCAAACCGTCGAGACTTGAGCAAGGAACTTTCGGCGGAGCGAAAAAAGACAATAAGGCAGAGCTTTCGGCGGAGCGAAAGAAGATCATGAAGCCTCATGTATGAACTCAGCGTTTCGTACTACCGATCGTGCGAAGTAAAAACTCCTCATACTTGCGCATGCGTCCAATGCGTTTTACATCGCCTCCCAATCCATGGCCGCCAGTCGGATCAAGAAAGAGTTCGACGTGAGTTTCTTTTCCAGCTTTGAGCAGCGCGCGATAGACGGCCACCGTATCTTGGAAAAGGACGTTGGTGTCCTCCATACCGTGGATTAACAAAAGTTGTCCTTGCAAATTCTTTGCGAGCGGAAGTAGCGAATACTTCTCTTGATCAGGACTTCCCTTGCGAGAAGGACCAACGGTGCCGGTGGTGTACCAGGAGTTGTAGTTTTCCCATTGCGTCGGACCCGCGCCTGCTATTCCAACTTGAAAAACATCAGGCTCTGTGTAGAGGCACATTTGCGTTTGAAAGCCACCAAAACTCCAGCCGTAGATCGCAACCTTTTGATCGTCGATATTGAAGTTTTCTTTCATGAAGGAGACGCCATCGACCAAATCTTCCACCTGCGGTTTGCCCACTTGATCGTAGTTTGATTTTTCGAACAAGCCTCCGTAGCCAGATTGTCCTCGCGGATCGACCACGATCGTGAGGTAACCGTGTTTTTGTGCCATATACATCTGGAAGAAATATGCATCGGAGCTATAGCTGCCATCGTTGACGCTATGGCGACTTCCAAGTGGGCCACCATAGACGTAAATTAGAAGTGGATGCTTCTTTGACTTTTTCCAACCCTTCGGCTTGAACATCATTCCAGCAATGCTGTGGCCGTGCCGGTTTTCGTACTCAAAGAACTCGGGCTTGATACGAGTCAGCTCTTTCGTACGATCCGGGTGAGAATCCGTGAGTTGGGAAACACGCTGTTTGTCGTCTTGGACGATCAGTTCGGTCAACTTTCCGTAAGTAACGAAGTTGGCCATCATTCGCTTGCCGCTGTTGCTGACTGCCACGCTGGAAAAGGTGCCATCTTGCTTGTTGAGTCGCGTTAGTTCTCCTGATTCCAAGTGCAAGTCGTAGACCATTCGCCGCGCGGCGCTTTCCTTCGTCGCGGTTACGAACAGGCGCTGGTGATCATCTGAAAAACGGATGGGGTATACTTCAAATCGCCCCGATGTCAGCTGTCGGACGCTTTCGTAGAGTGGGTCCAGCAAGTGGACATGACGAAAGCCACTTTGCTCACTAATGAAAACAATGTGCCGATTGTCACTTGCAAAGTCGGGCGCGACCATCGAAGGCGTATTCGGTCCACCAAAGTGTTGAAACTGGTACACGGTCTTGGCCAATTGTTCGACCAGTGCTGGTCTTGCGGTCCGGCCGCCTCCCGGCCCACGTCTGCCAGGCGTACCCTCTTCCTCATCTTTCTCTTTGGCTTCACTCATTTCCTCGCGGAATTCCTCGGCTCGCTTCGATTCGGCTTTCTCTAAGCCTTCTGCGAGCTCGTCTTCCGTCGGCCAGCTAGCGAGTCGGATTTGGACCTCCGATTTCTCTTGATCAAAAAAGCAGAACGTGACTTGTTCGTTATCCAGCGACCATCGCGGTGAGCTAATGATATCGCGTGGTTCGTCGATACTCTCTTCGAAGACCTTCAGTAAAGGAGCTTCTTCGGTATCGTCCGCATCAAACTCGAAGAGATAGACTCGCACCGTTTGTTCTTCGACTTCGTCGTCGGAGACAGTTCGCGAAACTTTGTCAGACTTTGCAAAGCGATCACGATATCGAATGATGTCGACTGTACGTGCACCCGAGCGGCTGCCGGTGCGGGTCACCAGAGCAATGCGTTTGCCATCACGGCTCAGTGCATACCGGCTCAACGACTCTTCGGAAGACAATTTGGGGGTCAGCTGCTGAACAAGGTGATCTCCAAACTTCGTCTGCATGACCGTGTCATCGCGCCGAACGGTGTAGCCTGATCCGTCGGGAAGGAACTCGACTTGAGATTCCCGCTCGTCGGTTTTCGTAAGCCGCTTGAGTTGTGGTCTCTCCACGTTTTCTAGTTGGTAGATGTCTCCTTCCGAAAGGAGGAGCAATTGGTTCTTGGTCGGGTGCCAATGAAAAGAGGAGATGCCCGAGTAGACGGGGCTGTACTCGTCGTCAGCATCTTGCTCCCCGACAGTCATATAGATTTCGCGCTCGGCTTGTGCTTGATCCTCTGATTTTTCTTTCTGATCTTTCTTTGCATCTTTCGCACCGTTTCCTTCATTCTCTTTTGCGGAAGACTTTGAAGAATCATCGTGTTTGTCGAGTCGATCTTCGATCACGATTCGAGCAGAGCGTTGGAACTTGGACATTATGTCAATGTTCGTGACGCGCCGAGTCTTAGAGGTCTTGAAATCGTAGATCCAGAGATCGCTCCCATGTCGTCTTTCCTCATAGGGGCGATATAGGTATGCGGCGTAGCGCCCATCATGAGAGAACGCAGCACTCCTCGCGCTCGGGCCGAAAAGGCTCTTTTGCGGAAAGAGCTCCTCCAGCGTCAGATCATCTTTCGACTCACTTTGTTTGACGTCATCTGCTGCATTCAGGAGATTCGGACAAAGGAAAATGCCAAACGCTAATACGCTCGCACACAGCAACTTGGTGCATTGACTTGGGTACATGGAATCTCTTTGACGGCCTGTGAAAGGATCTGAATCGAGGACCAGTTTAATTGGATCGTCGAGCATTGCACCATGGTCTTCTTTCGCTCCGCCGAAAGCTCTCTGGCGATTTAATCTCCCTTGAGCCGTGATCGCGTAAGCGGCCGGGCTTCGCAGCTGCACGGAGGCGGCTGAAGAGAGCACGGCAGCGATTGCGCCCGAGGCCGCGCGGTCGGTGGCTTATAGTCGGAAGCTGAAAGTCTTGTCGGCGTCATGTCGACTTCCGCTAAGTGTATTGAGGCTAGGGACTGAGTCGCGATGCGTTAAGCGGCTGGGCTTCGTAGCTGCACCGAAGGCGGCTGAAGCCTGCACTCCAGCGACAGCGGCTCAGTTGCAAAAACCGAGACGGCCCGGAAAGGGGCTAAAGACCGCGGTATCTGTTGCACAAAATTGAAAGTATCCTGGCGAAGGAAAGGATACGTGGCTTTCGGCGGAGCGGAAGAAGACCATGCGGACTACTGTTCCAGTTCACGTCTTAGCCAAGCGCGGGCGTAAGTCCACTTTTGGCGAGCGCGATAGATGGTGATATCCAGTGCCGTAGCGATTTCCTCGTGGCTCATTCCGGCAAAGTAGCGCATTTCGACGACACTTGCCGCTTTTTTATCTTCCGCCGCTAACTTGGTGAGAGCCTCGTCCAGTGCGATCAAGTCCTCGTCCTGCTCGGGTGCATCGGGATCACCGAGCGTATGTCGCAACATTATCCCGCCATGCTTTTGCGACTGGCGTTTCCGAGCATTATCTATCAGGATTCTTCGCATCGCCTCGGCTGCAGCCCCAAAAAAATGCGACTGGCCATTCCAGTGCTCAGTGTTGTTGGGTCCTACCAATCGCATGTACGCTTCATGCACCAAAGCCGTCGCCTCCAACGTCTGCCCCGGCTTCTCCTTCGCCATTTTGGCGGCAGCAAGCTTGCGGAGCTCGTCGTAGACCATTGGAAGGATTTTGTCCGATGCGTTTCCGTCACGGTCTACATTTTTCAGCAACTCGGTAAGGTCAGTCATTCTCAGCTGCCTTCGTTTCAATCGGGTCGATCCAGGGAAGCCAATCAGGGTCGTCAATTCGCTCAAGAAATGCTTCGCTAAAGTAATACGCAAACAACTCGAAGCGATTGGTACTCACAGTCGCGCGGAAGTGTTTTTTCGCGAGTGCTCTATCGTTCTCGGATAGGGCTTTGAAAGCAATGAAGAAATGTGAATAGGCCAGATCGAATGTTGTGTCCGACGCATCAAGAAGGCGATTTGGATCGTTATGTCGACCGCTGAGAAATTTGGACCATTCGGACCAGACTGCCTTGTTTGTTCGCTCAGCCAATCTCCTGAATCGATTCAGGGATTCCCAACTTCGCTCATCCTCGCCAAGAAGACACCAGATTGTTGCGTCAAACACTCCATAAACTGACGCGGCGGAATGTCGTCCAGTCTCAATTCTTTGTAGTTCCTGACGTAACGTAACAGGATCGCTGTCATCCAGAGAAAGAAAGATCTCAAATGCCGCGGTAAAGGTGTCTCCAGTTGTCCCCAGTATTTCAACTGCCACCTCCGGATCTCCGCTCCGATAGTTGCCGATGGCAACTGCCAAAGCTTGATGAGCGTGGACACCACATGTTTTATTGCCTAACTCGAAATCCGCCTGCAGCGATGGAAAGTCTGCCTTGTACAAGAAATAGCTCGAACGCGCACGGAGTGCATTTTGGAAATCAGGAGGTAGCTGCAAGAAAAGACTATCTGCTTTACTCTCGAGTTCTCTTGCAACGGATTTGCGCCCAATTTCGGTATTGCGAAAACTTGCATTGAGTTGCGCGAGTGCCAAGTCGACTTGAACTATATCGTTATCGGGAAGGTACTTTTGAACGGCAAGTAGCCCCTCAATTCCGTTTTCAATTGCCTCCAAACCTAACGTGGGATCCAACGTTAACTCGCCGACGTTCTGTTCCGTTTCGCTTGCGACGAGCATCGCTAAATGGCTAGTCGGTTCAAGCTTCCGAGCTTCACGCAAGTCAATTAACGCACGTTCCGGAAAAAAGATGTTGGCAGCATAGCCACGATAAAGATGGTCGCTAAAAGAGTGGCAATCTCGTTCCAAGATGTCTTCGAGTAAATCGAGGTGTTCTTCTTCTTGACCATTTCGCTGGTAGGCCAAACATAACATTGAATCGATCGTTAAGTCCGGACTCGAAGCCTCGGCTCTCATTTCCTTGAGGCGGTCGATAGCGGTTTGATATGTATCAGAGCTAAATAATTCAATTTGAGCGCTCAATACACCGATAGTTTCCGATGCGATTCCTTGAGCTTCCGCGGTCTTTAGAAGAGTACTTGCCTCCGAAAACGCTCCATTGACAATCAATGACTCAATTTCTCGACTCAAAGACTGCTGGAATCCGGCAGTGAGTGCTCGAGACCGCATTTGTTGCGTCAAGCTGATCGCTACGAAGGAAAACAATGAAGTTGCAAGAACGATCATAGCCACGGCACGTCTGTTCCGCTGAGCGAACCGCCGAGTTCTGTAAGGAAGCGTCGGAGGTCGCGCGCTAATTGGCTCACTTTTGAGCATGCGATGAATATCCATCGCCAGACTGCTCGCTCCTTCATATCGTCTCCCGCGATCTTTCTCGAGCGATTTCATCACGATCCAATCGAGATCACCTCGAACGGATTGAATGAGTCGAGTTGGATCGCTGCGTCGACGCTCGGAGATACTGGAAACAGTATTTCCGAGTGTTGTCAGGCGAGTGCTTGGCCGGTCGGCTTCTTGCTCACGGATGATGCGGCACATCTCTTCGTAAGCCGCCTTTTGAAGGTCTTCCTTTCTGTAAGGTGTGGATCCCGTAACGAGTTCATACAATAAGACGCCTAGTGAGTACACGTCGCTACGAGTGTCCACGTCATTGTTGCTCAGAGAAGCTTGCTCTGGACTGGCGTACAAAGGAGTACCAACAAAAGCCTGGAAGCTTGTGTAGACCGTACGATCGGTCAACTTTTGACTCAAGGCCTTGGCGACTCCGAAGTCGATCACTTTGGGTACAGCCTGACCGTCCTCTTCGGTCACCAAGACATTCGAAGGCTTGATGTCGCGATGGATGATCCCCTTTTGATGCGCGTGCTGAATCGCTCGGCAGACTTGAATGAAAAGCTCTAGACGCTCTTCAATGTTCAGTCGTTTCTCATCGCAATATTCGGTGATCGGCATCCCGGACACCAACTCCATCACAAAGTAAGGTGACCCTGATGGAGACATTCCAGCGTCGAGGACCTTGGCAATATTGCGGTGGTTCATCAATGCCAGAGCTTGTTGCTCAGCCTCAAAGCGAGCCAAAACAGCCTTGGAGTCCATCCCGCGTTTGATGACTTTCAACGCTACCTTTCGAGCGATCGGCTTTTCCTGCTCGGCTACATAAACCTCGCCCATCCCACCTTCGCCAATCTTTTCACGAAGCTTGTATGGCCCAATTTGACTTCCAACATGGGGAGCATCATTGCCTGCCTCTCCTGTCCACTCTGCTTGGCCGTCGACCAAGAAGGATCCTGTCTGCTCGTGAGCAGCTAGCAGTTCTTGGACCTTCTTCAGCAGCTCTGGATTGCCGGCGCACTCTTTCTCGAGGAACACGTCTCGCTCGCCGCTTGGTAACTCAAGTGCTCGCAGGAACAGTGCTTCGACTGGATTGGTTGCGTCTGAATCGTGCATTGGAAAATGCCCCTGTTTTCACGTATTTTGATCACGCCTCAATCTACAGTGCGAAATCTCCCACTCAAGCTGTCGAAGTTTTTCCCATGGTTTTCTTTCGCTCCGCGAAAGCCACGTCCCGCACGTCTGGACTGCGCGCGAACTGCGACGCGTAAGCGGCCGGGTTTCTCAGATGCACGGGGCGGCTAAAGCCTGCACTCCAGCGATTGTGCTGGTGGCCAAGGCAATAAAACGGTGCTTTCGGCGGAGCGAAAGAAGACCAAAAAGCGTAGACAAATCGGGCTCAATTCTCAGTGTTCAGCTCGTGAACCAATTCCTGGACACAGCTCTTGGACTTCCAGTAGCTGACGACGGCGATGTCGAGTCCGCTTGCTGGATACAAGAAAATCGACCGCTTTAGAGCATCGATGATCCAGCTCAAGTCATTGCCAAACGCGCCGCCGCCCACCAGTGTCAGGAATAGCTTCGAAACACCAGTCCTTGCCGCATTCTCGATGGCCGCACAAAGCGTTGCTTCATAAGTAGCCTCGAGCACTAGGCGAGCGAAAGGTTCCCATAATTCCATCGAATGTTCGGTGTAGAGGATTGGCAAAGCAGAGCAGAAGGCCTGTGATACTCGTTGTTCCGCCGTTGCAATAGTGACGTCCATGTTCCACTGTATCCCAATTCGCAAACTGCAGCGTAATTCGTCTTTCGCGCCATCGTCCATCCTGGAAAGATGGTCATTGATTTCTCGCAATCCCGATTCCGACGGCAGGGCGTATCCATTCTCCATTTTCCAGAGTCGTTGCCCAGAATTTCCAAGCAGACCACCCAAGTCCGCCAAGCAGTCGATTTGCTTGCCTTCGCTTTGCCCAATCTGACCATCTACCTCGACAAAATAGTGTCGAAAAATAGTCCCCGCACCGGCCGCGATGGCACAGGCAGGACCTTGCGTCGGATCGCGTTCGTAAATCCCGATCCCGTACTCAGGCTTTACATCGGGCGCCATCATTTCGAGAAGGTTGAACTGGGAAGCGACTTGAAATAACGCGTTTTGATTGGCCGGATCGGAATGAAGATCCTGCACATTCGCTACTACTTCGCGCACCGTTGTGTTGCCCGAGGTTTTGCCAAGCTCTGAAGCACGATCTCGCAAATCGGCTAGACTTGGCGTCTCTAGTTCACCGTAAGCCCATGATTGGCCATTCGCGCGTGAATGCAGGCGCCCACCCTGCAGGTACAGCTGTCGTCGCACTTCGGCCCCCGAATTCTCTGTACAACTTGTCAATTCTTCAAACCAAGTCACTGGACTTCTCCATACTTTTTCTGTTCTTGTTGCAAACTGTGAAAGTTCGTTTTTTAGGCGTGCAACGACCCACAAACACGCTTCCCGAACTGTATTGGAATCATTCTCAGCCCATCGCAATTTAGTTTCAGCCTTTACTTCATTTGAATTGTAAATGATCTACTTGTTGGAGGTGCAGCCACCTAGCTACGAAAGGCACTTGCCATGGTCGAATGGTCCGGCATGTCAGAACATCTGAAGAAGATGGGAGGAGAGCTTTCGCGGATACTTATTCCCCCTGCTACGTAGCAGGTTCTCGAGAGAGAGTCTGGCTAATAGATCTGAAGCAGGTTCTTTATCTGGCACAAACTTGACCGTTGCAGCGGCTTACAATCGCGCCCGACGGCAAAATAAAGAACCTCCCTGGGCTGTCGCCCGGCCCTCCGCAAGCAGAGGGTGGCTGGAAGCTCGAACGCATAATTTCGCGGGAGCGAAAGAAGACGGTGAGGACGTGGCTTTCGCGGAGCGAAAGACCATGGGAAGGTGCATGGAAGTGTTACAGTGGTGCGTCATGAGAATCGTTAAAGGTGTTAACATTGGTGGCGCGAAGTTGACTTCTGAGCAGTCAAAAACGCCCTTCCCGGACGTCTACCAGCCTTTCATGACAGTCTTACTGAAGCGGCACCTCATTATGGGGTATACGCGCAGTTGGTGACTTGTTTTGGCATCGTTCGAACCCTCGAGGGATGCAGTTAGGCGGATGTATGCAAGCCGGATTTACCGTATCGATTTTCCGATGGGTTTCTTTCCGAGTGTTTCTGGCGTTTTTAACGCCCATAATTTACGTTGTTGTGAATCAGATACAAGTTTCTGTTGTATTCGCCACAGAACCAGAGAGTTCGTCCTATTCCATGGATGACTTCGTCAAGGTTCAGAAGATTGATATCCATACTCACGTGCTTTCGGACAACTTGGATTTTATGGCTTTTGCCAGGCGCGATGATTTCCGGTTTCTCAATATGTCCGTATGGTCCGATCCTGATGCCAGCGTCAATCGTCGTAACCACGAGCTTTTGTTGTACCAATATCAAGCATCGCCCATAGACTTTGCGCCAGTCACTTCCTTTCCGCTGGATAATTGGAATGATCCAGACTGGGTCGCGCATACAATTGATTTCTTAGATCGCGCATTTAACCAAGGTATTGTTGGTGTAAAGGTCTGGAAGAACATCGGGATGGAACTGAGAGACGCCGATGGCAGCCTTGTTATGATCGACAATCCACGTTTTGATCCCGTGCTCGACTTTATTGAGAAAAGAGGCAAGGTGCTTCTTGGTCATCTCGGTGAGCCACGAAACTGCTGGAAGCCACTCGATGAGATGACTACGAAGAATGATCGAAGCTATTTTGCCGAACATCCTCAGTACCACATGTATTTGCATCCTCAAATGCCGAGCTACGAAGCGCAAATGACGGCTCGAGATCGAATGTTGGACAAGCATCCCAACTTGAAGTTCCTCGGCTGCCACTTAGCCAGTTTGGAATGGAGTACGGAGGCTATGTCGAAGTTTTTAAATCGCTATCCCAACGCGGTGATCGGCGTTGCGGCACGCATTCCTCATCTCCAGTACTTGTCCTCGCGATCCGAATCGGACCGACAGCAAGTGCTTGCGTTCTTCGACAAATACCAAGATCGAATTCTCTACGGAACGGATCTTGCGATCGAAACGGGCGACAACGTGCTCGAAGAATACTGGAAGATTCGTAAGCAGTGGATGATGCACTGGATGTATTTCAATACGCAGATTGAGTTCCCCGTACAAGAACTCGACGTCTCCGTCACAGGCTTGTCCTTGCCAAAAAGCATTGTGGACAAGATCTATTGCGAGAACGCCAAGCGTGTCTTTCACGATTCTTGGCGCACGCAGTTAGATTCGAATTCACCCGTGGAGCAAATTGAAGAGAAAACGGCTACAGAATGAACTGGGAGTTAGCTATTCTCGGCCAATAATTCCGAGATAAGTTTCTCGATCGTCTGATCGCCAGTTGCGCCTTGCCAGCGCAGTTCGCCTTGCCACCACTGGCGAATGTATCCGTTCTTGTCAATGACGTAGACGGTGGGCCACATGGTGTTGGACCACTTCTTCCAATTCTCTGATTTAAGGTCTACGAGAATTGGGAATTTCAGTTTCGCTTCCGTGGCAGCTTTTTTAACCGAAGCTGGGTCGCGCTCGGCTGAAGTCTCTGGTGTTTGAATTCCGAGCACGACCACATCATCACCATATTTGTCATGCCAACGCTGGTAGACGTCAAAGTTTGCATGGCAGTTATGGCACTGGAATGCATAAAAGTGCAGCAGAACCACTTTTCCGCGCATCTGTTTTAACGTCAGCGGATTGGAATTGATCCAGTTCTGCACAGGTATCAATTCCGGTGCCATTGGAAAGATTCGCTTTAGTTTGCTGGTCTCAAAGGGAGCACCCAGAATTTCCTGCAGCTTTTGCATTTGCGTTTGCTGCATGATCTTTGAGAGGGAATCCCGTTCGGCTGTGTTGGCATCGAGCACTGCAGTTTTGAGTTCTTCTGTTACCGCATTTTTCATGGTGGCTTGCTGCAAAGCCTGAGTTGCCTCGTTCGTCTTCTTCGCCAATTCGATCAGTTGCGACGTCTGGTTCGGTTCCATTTGCAGTTGCCGGCCCAAGTCGGCTCGCAAAAGCATGCGGATGCCTTGGGCACGCATTTCGATTTGCTTGAGTCGATTTTGTTGGGTCTGAGACGTGTTGGCCTGAAACCACTTCATCGCAGAGGCTTCTAGTTGTTTTATCGCAGCGCTGTTTTTTTCTGCTGGCAGGTTACGAGCGCGAAACCAATCGCCATCCACTTGCGCAAAGAACGCTTCCAGTTTCGCAATCTGGCCTTCCGACAATTTCAGCTCTTGGTGCACCTCGGGTGCATGTATTAGACCCAAAAGATGGCGGGGGACATATTGCTCGTTGGCTCCCACAGGATCGCTGAATTGAGCAATGCTAGTGGAATGGGTGAGGCAGGTGATAGCCAGAAAGGGTATCACCAGTCGTTGATGTAAACTAAGTGTCGCGAATCGCTGCATTTCTTCACTCCGGGTTTTGGATGGTTTGCCAACGTCTCGCGTTGCATCCTCGGCTACGGCTTTAGAAAGCCGCGTCAAGTTTTTCTGCAAGAAACCGGTCAAAGCAAGTCTGCCAGCGCCTCAATTCTGGGCAGATCGCAAATCCCATCCTCGTTGGTTCTGTTCCAGCTCCTGATTCTATTCTCCTTATTGCAGATTTGGATACTGGCGCTTGTAAGAACTTCCACTTGAATGCCTCAAGGTCGTTATTGTGTGGTCCTTTTTACTTAAGTCGATCAGGCTTTGAGCCATCTTTTGTCGTTGTTTCAGACGGATTTTGAGAGCTTGTCTCAAAAAACGCCGCGCCACTTCGCCTTTGGCACAACTTTCGCAATGAAGATTCCGCAATGAAACTTTGGCTATGTCGCTGAGTTCGTGGTTGGGCTCGAAGCCATTTGCTGATCGCATTAGGAATCTTTAAAGAAAGAAACAATCATGCTCGTGTTAACCCGCAAGACGCAAGAAACCATCCAAGTTGGCGACTCTGTGACCATTCATGTCACGCGGATCAAGGGAAATAAAGTGCAGCTGGGAATTGAAGCACCGACAGACGTGCGGATACTGCGTGGGGAATTGGACAAGCTTGGCATTGAGTTGTCTAACTGGAAGATGAACGATCAGGCTTCAGAAAGTACGGCAACGAGTGGAAAACCAGATTCAAAGCACTTAATCACGGCCATATAGGGAGTTTTTAGGCGATTTGACCGCCCGAATCCCTAGAATCCTTGGGGTCCGACTTGCAACAAGTCGACAAATTGGATCAGAATGGCATATGTTAGTAGAGAGGTTTTCGCCTCCGGCTAACAACCATCCCACCCCGCCTGATCCTCATTTCTTCAAGGGTCGTCTGATGCTGACAATGTTTGGCAAACCGAATCGTTTTTGTGATGGCATCTCACGGAGAAGCTTTCTAACTATTGGTGGACTATCTTTTGGTGCTGGCGGACTTGCCCTGCCTAGTATCCTGCAAGCAGAAAGTCTCAATTCAGACACGAAAAGCAAGAGCACAACCGGTCTTGGTCACAAGGCGGTCATCAACGTGTTCTTGGCAGGCGGGCCGCCCCATCAAGACATGTGGGAAATCAAGGCGGACGCTCCCTCGGAAATTCGCGGTGAGTTCCAAGCGATTCCAACCAATGTGTCTGGTATTCAGATCTGCGAAGTCTTTCCAAAGTTGGCGGGCTTGATGGATAAGTCCGCTGTCATTCGCTCGGTCGTGGGCTGCAATGGTCGGCACGAATCACACTCGTGCATGAGTGGCTGGGATTCTACAAAGATGACCAATTTGGGAGGTCGACCAGCCATCGGCTCAGCGGTCTCCAGGCTTTTTGGTCCAGTCGATCCATCGGTCCCACCCAATGTCGGATTAGCGGCCAATACCAAGCATATGCCTTGGTCGCATTCTGGAGCAGCGGGTTTTCTCGGGAGCAGCTACGGTCCCTTCAAGCCAGATGGACCGGGAATGCAAAACATGAAGCTCAACGATATTTCGCTGGAGCGCTTGCAGGATCGTCGTGCTTTGCTTTCTGGTTTGGATCGCATGCGTCGCGACATAGATGCTAGCGGAACTATGGATGGTATGGACGCTTTCGAACAAAGAGCTTTCGATGTTCTGACCAGCAGTAAACTACTGGATGCACTTGATCTATCCAAAGAGGATCCAAAAATCGTTGCCCGCTACGGCGATGGAAAGCCTTACAAGTATCAGTATGATGGTGCACCGACTTGTAACGATCACTTGTTGGTAGCGCGTCGTTTAGTCGAAGCGGGTGCACGTTGCGTTAGCCTGAGTTTTGGACGCTGGGATAGCCACGGTCAAAACTTTGATTTGGTGCGCGACCATGGGGCGAAATTGGATCAGTGCTTGAGTGCTCTTATCGAGGATTTGGACCAACGCGGCATCCTTGATGACGTGACCGTAGTAACGTGGGGTGAATTCGGTCGAACACCCAAGATCAACAACAACGCTGGACGAGACCACTGGACAAAAGTTAGCTGTGCTCACATCGCCGGTGGAGGCATTCGCGGTGGGCAAGCAATTGGGGCAACCAATCGACTCGGCGAATACGCAACCGAACGCCCCGTGGATATGCAAGAGATCATTTCCACCATCTATCATCAACTCGGAATTAATACTGCGACAACAACGGTAGAAGATCCAACTGGACGCCCACAGTACTTGGTAGATCACGATCCTGTTTCAGAATTGATTTAATCTCCATGGCTCGTACTCACTCCCCAATAGATTGCTGCGCTTTGCGCTTCCACAAAAGCAAAAGCACAAATCGCCAGAGACTTCTGCTCCGCCCCCCACTTGTCTGTCTGGTCGTTTGTCTCGTCTTCGTTCATTCTGAATACAGTTGTGCGGCGGAACCGAACTCGGCCAAATTGCGATTTGAGCAAGCGGTATCGAGTGAGGTTGATTCAGCTCCAGGCTTGATACATCTGCGCGGTGTCGACGCAAGGTGGCAACTCCAGGTCACTCGCGCGCGGGATACTAAAAGCGCGGACGTCACCCGGGATGTAGAGATCAAGATCGAACCAGCGATTGCGGAAGTCGATGCCTTTGGCTACTTGCGCCCACTTAATGACGGCGAGGCCAGGGTTCGTGCGCTCGGCGCAGATGGTGAAGTGGCCGAAATCGCGCTCCGCGTTGAAGGACTCGAAGCGGCACAGTCTGTCAACTTTCCGAATCAAATCGTTCCGATATTCACCAAGATGGGATGCAACGGCGGTGGCTGTCACGGCAAAAGCGCGGGTCAAGCTGGTTTCAAGCTGTCGCTGCTCGGGTTTGAGCCTAAAGAAGACTACGAACACTTGGTCAATGAATCTCGCGGACGGAGGCTGTTTCCAGCGGTTCCCGAAAAGAGCCTGCTGCTTGAAAAAGCCGTGAACTCCTCGCCGCACGGCGGGGGCCAACGCATGGAAATTGACACCCATGAATATCGTTTGTTGAAACGCTGGATTGCAACTGGCATGCCTTATGGAAGCGCGAGTGATCCAGTCGTAAGCTCGATTGAAATGCTGCCGAAGAACAGGCGTTTGCAACGAGAAGCCACGCAGCAGCTGGCCGTTATTGCTCGTTACAGTGATGGATCCATGGAGGATATTACGCATACCGTCCAGTATGAATCGAACAACAAAGATTTGGCCGAAGTCGACGAGCATGGGTTGGTTCGCTTGCGCAATCAATCAGGCGATGTGTCTGTAATGGCTCGCTATCAAGGACAAGTAGCGGTCTTCCAGGCAAGTATTCCTTTGGGCGAGGATATTTCGAAGGTTTCGTGGCCTCCGGCGAAAAACCTTGTCGATGAACTGGTCTTCAGTAAGCTGCAGTCGCTTGGAATTCCGCCCAGTTCGCTCGCAGATGATTCCACTTTTATTCGGCGGGTGACTTTGGACTTGGCTGGTCGCTTGCCGACGATGGAGGAAACGCGGGCATACTTGGCGAGCCAAGCATCCGACAAGGACGATCAACTTGTAACGCGGTTGTTGGAGAGTTCGGACCATGCTTCGTTTTTTGCTCGCAAGTGGGTGACGATTCTGCGGAATCGTCGCGCGTCGGCGAATCACCAGTTCGGGAACTTTGCTTTTCATGATTGGTTGCGAAGCAGTTTTCATGAGAACAAGCCCTACGATCAGTTGGTGCGCGAGCTGATAACTGCGACCGGTTCGATTGAATCCAATCCGCCCGTGGCTTGGTACCGGGAAGTCGCCAACACGGAATCTCGAGTCGAAGATGCGGCTCAGCTTTTCTTGGGTCAGCGCTTGCAATGTGCACGCTGCCACCATCATCCCTTCGAGAAATGGAGTCAGCGGGATTACTTCCAAATGGCCGCGTTCTTCTCTCGCGTTCAAAAAAAGAACGGTGCGATTCCCGAGGAGCCGATTTTTGTATCTTCCTTTGGGGCTGCAAGTGCTCGGCATCCAAAATCAGGAGAAACCCTCAAGCCAGCGGGACTCGATCAAACGCCGCTGTCTATCCCGCAAGAAAATGATCCGCGAAAGGAACTTGTCGACTGGATGGTGGACTCTGAGAATCCCTTTTTCGCTCCTTCCTTTGTGAATCGCTACTGGAAGCATTTCTTTGCAACTGGAATGGTGGAGCCGGAAGACGATATGCGAGTCACCAACCCGCCATCCAATGGGGAGCTGCTAGAAGGCCTGTCAAACTACTTCATTGAAAACGAGTTCGATATTCGCAAGTTGCTGCACTTGATCTGCACGTCTTCGACATACCGTTTGAGTTCGTCGTCCAATGACTTCAACTTACGTGACAACAATAGCTACTCACGTTTCTACCCAAAGCGATTGCAGTCGGAAGTGTTGTTAGATGCTGTTGACCAAGTTGCAATGACTAGCACGAGTTTTTCAGGTTTGCCTTCCGATACCCGCGCGGTGGATCTGCCTGACACCAGCTACAAGTCTTATTTCTTAGACGTTTTTGGTGCTCCAGATTCTGCCACAGCATGCGAATGCGAACGTTCCAACGAGGCGACGCTTGCGCAGAGTTTGCATTTGTTGAATTCCAAAGAAGTGCAGGCTAAGTTGGCCTCAGATGCTGGTCGAGCTGCGACCTTTGCCGCTAGCTCCAGTGCGCCCAAGGTCTTGATTGAAGAGCTTTATCTTACGGCTTTGAGTCGGGCTCCAACGGCTGAAGAGTTGAAGGTCTCGCTCGACTATCTCGCCAAGCCAGCTGCTCAAGGAGAGGATCCCGTTAAGGCGCGTCGCGCGGCCTACGAGGATCTCGTCTGGGCAATAATTAACACCAAAGAATTCTTGTTCAACCACTAGATTGAAGTTAAAAGAAATCTCAGGCCGAAAGCCTAAGCCACGTTATTGGCGAAAATTCAGTACTTCGCCTTTCAGTTCTTTGATGGCTCTGGCACCCGAAGGAACCTGAGCGTAGATGGTTAGCTCCTTAAGTTCTTGACTTTCTGGCGGAAAGTACGCATTCCCCTTGGTGTGAAACCACTTGAGCGGAACGAATGCTTCTTCGCCAGAAAGTAATTCTGTGGGATGCAGCTTGAAGTGAAATTGATGGTTGATCGATAGGTTGACGTAATTCCAATCTTCCTCGGTCGCATTCTTGATCGTCACACATGGAAGGAGTCTGGCATCCTCGGCTTGATCATTGGGCCAAGCTCGTGGGCCGACTTCAATATCGACCAAAAGTTCCGGGTCGCTCTCGTAGGGCAAGTTTGAATACATGAAAACGACGAGTAGAAATGGCAACAACGTTACCAGCACTAGTGCCGCAGTGAGTTGCGTGCGCGTGAGCGTGTGCGGAAGCTCTGGATGTCTTTCTTCGATATCAAGTTCGGTCATGTTTGTTGAGAATCGCTCAGATAGAAACAGCGGTCAGAGATTCCGTCTTTAGAACAATTCTAAGGCGAAATTCGTTGAAGCCGCAATTGCACTGGCGGGCATTTACGTGGCAGGTTGCTGGGTTCAAATGGCCTCTTATGAATTCGCTTCGATATAAGGACATCATACGAGTTCAGGGTGGAGTATGGCTCGCGAGTGAACTCTTCCGGATCCTGTTTACCTGATCTTAGTCCCGCAAACGCAACGGGAATCCAACACCATTGCAAACAATAAGTGGCGAAAAGTTCTATCCATGTCCTCCTTAGTGACTTAAAAGTGTTCTAAGAGAACAAAAGCTAGCCATGATTCTACTCTACAAGATCGTCAATTGAATGCCAGGCTGGGGGCACTTCTAGCAACGATTTACCCCGGATGCAACCACGCCTATGCGAAAATCAAGTTGCCCTGACCATTGGGTTGCATGCTGACTGGATAACCGACGTATGAAACCAAGTGTGATGATCTCCAATCTGCCTGGCGTGCGATTGAGGGTGGCACCGATGCACGCGTAGCTTAAACCCTGGCGATTAGCCCTGGCGCTCTTTGCGTGTACGGGTGGCGTTTGGCGAGGATGACTTCTCGAGTGTAGATATCTGTGCGTCGCGTCCGCTGCTCTTTTGGCTTTCAGTGGTGGTGTTGGGTTGGCCGTGCTGGTGTAAATATATGAGTCATTTTTGCGGCGAGGATTTCGTATTTGCTAAATGTGAATCAGAGTCGCAGTATGTGGTCGGGTGTAATTGCGAGAAAAATCAAGAAAAAGTTTTGACAAGCCAATCTGCTTTGGTACATTGCATTGACTTATCTAATTGAACCGAATTCCATGGCTCTTGTGCTTCTCTTGCCGTAAGTGGGAATTTCGATGAGCGAAACAGTTCTTGCTGTGCCGCTGCGCGCAGCGGGTCGATGGCGATTAGTTGTAGTTTGTCGCGACGCAACTGGATTGATGATGGTCGTCGCGGCTGTCTTAAAGCTGCAGATGTTGTTTGTGGCAGAGTGGATCGCTGTGAACTCGAGAGTTTTTTTTCTGGCTACCTTTGTAGTGGCAGTGCTTGAGTTGTTTTACGCTTCTTTGCTTTTGAGTAGGCGTTGGGTCAAGGAGTTGGATCGTGCTTCCGTGCTTCTTTTCTCTGTGTTTGCTGTTTATCAGATGCAGGCGATGCTTTCTGGGAATGAGATTTGTCATTGCTTTGGTGTGTTACGGCCACCGCAGCAATTGATCTTGGCCTTGGATGGCATACTTTTGGTTTTCTTCTTGGCCGTTTGCGTGAACCATTGGCATGTGGATCGGGTGGCCTCGCGGCTAAGGGATTCTTTTGCAGGTTTGCTAGTGTGCTTTGCGCTATTAGCCTCATTTTGCGTGTTGATGTTAGGTCCAGAGGCGAGGGGTTTGGCTGGGGATGAGGAAATAGATGGGGGTGGGTTTTTGGTGTTGCATCCTGCGCATTGGACGGGGGAAGTATTCCCTAAGGAGGATGTGTTTGGCGGGGATTTAGAAGTATCCATGGACGAGTTAACTCACGTTCTGGTCATGCGCGACGGTTGCGAGGAGTGTCACGAGCACGCGAAGCATATTGCGCAGGTCCTAGATGAGGACGAGTTGGCTCGTGTCTTGGTTGTTTTGTTGGATCGACGTGCATCCGGGCAATGGAACGGTATTACTGTGGTTGGCGCTTCGCAGAAAAAGCGGTTGCTGGTGAACGCCCCAGTTTTCGTCCGCTTGGAAAACGGCCGGGTCCAATCGGTAGTTTCTGACGTTCAGAAATTCCTTTCATACTTTGACAGGAGATCGTGATGATGAAGTGGATATGCTGTGGATTACTCATGGTGGCTGCTTGCCTCCCGGCTGTTTCGGATTTTATTCCGCAAGGAGTAGGGAACCTGACAGCCTACGAAATGGAATCGAAATTTGGTAAGCAGATAAAAGAAGTTCCGCCGATTGGCGTTCCTCAGGTTGTCTGCGGCCGTTGCCTAGGGCAGGAAGAGACCTTTCCGTGTAATGGTCCCTTCGCGGAGGATAACATTGACAATACTTGCGATGTTCTCGCGTGCGTTGTTCCCAACGTTCAGGAAATAGATGAAGACATCGAAGTTGACATTGCCGACTGCGAATTTGGAACCAAGTGGAGCGGTGTGGGGGTGTTGAAGGCAAGTGTCGATCCAGAGGAAGCTCCAGACCACTACGTGGCACTGACCGCGACTTCGCGTCTCTGTAGCTACAAAATTGTCTGTACTAGAGGCGGCTTCGATCCAGATTTGACTTGCTATGCAGGGTCCTGGGACGAAGACGGCTATGATATCGGCGGTTGTGCTGAGCCAGAACCACTTACCGACCCAACCGGGTGTTGGACTTGTTCTGCAGGTCCAATGGATATTTACAATCCGCAACAAACCAATGAGCAAGAGACGGATTGCGAATTCTGTTTTGCTTTTGGGTTATAAGCTTTTACGTGGAGTAGTCTGATGTGTTTTCGCTGGTCAGCTTTTGCGTGCTTATTCTTCAATTCCATTTGTTCTTACCAATCTTTTGCCGATGGCAATACCGCCGGAGCGCTGGATGACATTTCCTCGCGATTGATCGAGAACAAGAGCAAGCTTTACTCATGGATCGGAACGGCTCATTTGAGGCGTACGGACGATCGAGGCAGGCAGCACTTTTGTATCGACTTTGGCGCCGATAGTGTTCGCGATATTCAGTATTTTGCGACGGAGCCAGAGGGTAAAAAGGAAAAAGGTAAGTGGTTCTGCGGGTTCTTTAGAGACGGCGCTACGTTCTACACTCAAGGCGATGATATGACTCGGAACGTACGTGTTTCCAATATCAATCGACATCGAGTGTTGGGGTTATCGCCAGCAGCGTTTGATCCAATGGCAGTTTTTGATCCGATGGATCATGATGCAAAGAAACTCTTTGCAAGAATGCTGGAGAATCAGGTGAAATCGTGGTGCCGTTTGGGGGTGCGAGAAGAAGGGGACTTGCGAATTGTCTCTTATGGAAACAATTCGATCGGTGTAGCAGATACTGTCATCACCTTCGACCTAAGTCGCGGTGGTGCAGTAGTTAGTTGCATCAATCCTGCACCTGGAAATGAACGCGTAGAGTTGAAAGTGCAGTATGAGCTGATCAGCGATATTTGGTTGCCCAAGCGAGTGACCAAAGAAGAGTTTGCAGGAAACAAGCTAAGGAAGAAAGACGAGTTTGTTTTTGAAAACCATTCCGTAAACCGTCCTTTGAGCGATGAAGAATTACAGCCTGATAAAGTCTTGCACCTGGAAGATGGGGTGTGGTTAAAAGACGAAATTAACGGGAGTGTGGGTAGGTTTGTCGATCTTGAGGACCAAGGGATGGCCTTGGAAATCTCTGGTGATAACGCCGATGATTGGGTTGCCCCGAAAGGAGTCAAGCTGTCTCTGATACTAGTTGGGCTCGTGGTCTTCGGGGCGACTTGGCTAGTGGGGCCGAAGCAGGTCGTGGCACGTAAGTCGATGCTAACGCTGGGTTCACTTGGAGTTCTAGCGGGTTTGTTGCTAACGTTTGGTGCCAACAAATACTTTGAGAAACCAGATGCCAACGCTAATCTCGCACTTTGTGGGCATTGGAGTTCACTGAAAGTAGCCCGTAGCTTGGGGGAAGATGTTCAGATGAGCCAAGTGCAAGATAAGCTCCGCTATTCATCCGGTGGAAACTCGCTCGATGAAATCCGTAAGGCGCTCGAGTCTTTCGGTTTGGAGGTGGAGGGACGTCACCTAGAATGGGACGAAATCGATGCGACTCAGCTTCCATGCGTGGCCCGATTGGTAAACCCGAACCATTTTGTCGTGCTGGTGGCATCGGCAAACGACAGAGGAATCTCCGTCCTGGACGGAACCGAGTCTCGCGGTTCGTACACGCTACATTCCATTCGAAAGAGGTGGGATGGGAGTGTACTAACAGTTTCCCGTCCTTTCAACGCGACGCGAGCAGTTTCTGCAGATGCACTGTACAAGGATATCGGTTTGGCTAGCTCGTTTGGGAATAAACCAATCCACTTTCAAATTCGGAACGACCTAGAATCCGCGATGAAAATAGAAAGCGTTCACACGGATTGCAGCTGTTTGTCTTCTAAATACTCAGAGGAGCCTGTGGAAGGCGGACAAAGCTGCTCCATCGATTTGAGGTTTGATTTCAACAAGAAGAAATCAGCGAACGGGGAGTTCAAGAACAGCGCGATCGTCGAATACCTGCAAGATGGGGAAAGCCATTTCATGGAACTTGAAGTTGGTGGTTGCCTTGAGACAGAGTATTTCACCAAGGCTAAGGTTGCATCTTTTGGAGCCGTAGAAGAGGGTACGGTTGCAGAGGTAGTTGTACCAGTCTTTTTCGAGAAAGAGCCTGATCTGGCGTTACTTCCTAGCGTCTCGGTTCTTGGCACCGATCTGATAGAAGCAGAGTGGGAAGACCATGTACAACCTACAAATAAGAAAGTTGTGTTGCTTAAGTTAGCTATCGACGCAGTGAAGTCACAGCCGGCTCACGAAAGTTTGAAAGCCATTGCCCGCATAGAGTCTCAGCGGCAACCAGATTTCGTTCAAGATATTAAGTTGGTGGGTTCTCTGGTTTCTAGAGTGCAGGTGTTTCCACGTCATCTTGCAGAATCTTCAACGACAAATCAGGTTACACTTGTGTCTCACGAGCAATTCAGCCTATTGGCGGATGAATCAAAGCAAGCTGTTGAATCAAGGCAAGATGGTGGTGGCTTGCAATTACTAACCTATACACTGGCAAGCGATTTTTCCAAGAATCCAATTGTGAAGTGCGAATTAGCAACCGGAGAACGCATCGAAATCCCAATCTCGATTGGGCGATGACAGGAGTGCAACAGTGATAAGAATTCTAAGCCTAGCTGCCGGGATCCTCATGGTTCAGGCGGCTTGGGGGCAAAGTCCCACAAACGGCAGTCAACTATTCGAAGCGAAGCTTCTGTTTAGAGTTCGCGCTGACGGAAGCTTGGATATTTCGAAGCCCGGGATAAATAATTGGCGACTCCCTGCGTGCTTGTTAGCAACATCTGGAGTGAAGGACAAAACTGAAGCCTTTCCCGACGTTAGCAAAAAAAACCAGGGCGAGATTGATCGCATTCTCATCGAAGTTCGCGAGCAGTTTGCATTGCCAAATCAAATCTCTAATCCTGAGTTGCCAGGCATCTTGGCTAAGGCGAATAATGATATCGGCAAATTGCTTGGAGCCGAAAACGCCATTAAGGTACAGGCTTGGGAAAGCTCCGCGCGATTCTACAAGCTGGGGCCACGTGAGTATTTGAAGAGTAACGAAATTGATGATGCAACTATTCAAGAGTGCCAGACTTCGATGCAGTCTGTTGCTTTCAGTCTCACAAACTCAATGCGAGAATTGGAGTTAAAGGCGCTCGACGGCTTGCTTGGCGCGGTTCCTGAACTTGCAAATGCTCGCGCAAGCCTTCTGGAGCTAGTCGATCTTGAAACAAGACTGCCTACACCGACGACTTTGGTACTTGGGCTAAGACGTTTTGAAGGCTTGAAGTACGCTCGAGTTGAACGAATTCGATTCCTCGACAAATACACTCTGGGAATCGATGGTGGGTTGAAAGCGGAAAGCCAGAGTAGGCGTGATTTATTTCGCGAAACCATGGCAGCTTTCCGCTCCGCGAATCTACTAGAAGATCCGTTCGTCCGAGAAGTAGGCCAAGAATTGGCTACTGGATACATCCAGCTGCAATCGAAGCGAGCCCAAGAGTTGAATGCGAGACGTAGTCGCGATCCGGGAGAATCTCGTGAAAAGTACGAGCTCGAGGTGCTAGAACCGATCGAGCAAAAGTACGACAAGCTGTTTCTGGTAGCCAGAAAAGAAGCAATGGGAACGCTTACAGAAAGCCAGCGCAAGGCGCACCGTTATTGCGAATACATTATTCTGCTTGTTCGGTGCCCAGACAAAACGATTTTCTCTTCGGATACCGAACAGAGTTTGGGTGTTACACTGCGTGAAAGACACTTGAAGCCCATCGCCAGGGCGGCACAAGAGATCGAGGCAGAAATCTTGAAACAGGCTCGGGAACTCCAAACTCGCGCGATAGAGAAAGCTTTCCTTGAGCCACTAGGAAGAGAGCGATTTCAAAGTGCATTCGGCTGGCTAGAATTCGAATCCTACAATATGCCTCCGCTGGAGCTGCTGCTTCACCACTTCAAGAAGCAGAAAATGCCGCGTTGAATCGATGATGAATGCCGAGCTCTGGTGCAACTATGGCCTTCTCATAAGAGGACTGGATCGGCAATTTTCTGCATGAGCCAAATCCAAGGAAGAAAGATAAGGAACACATAGGACAAAATCGTTACGGCGCCGACGGACAATGCAACTAGCATGGGTGCCCAGCGTGCGTGTGCTGATTCGAGCATTTCTGCCGAGCGACGCAAATTGAGCGCGACTTCTTCTAAATGTTGCGACGTTTCTTCTGCGTTTAATATCCCAGCGTGTGCGGAACCTAGGAGCATGGAAGATTCTCTGGGTAGCACAGGAACCGTTTTCTTGGCTTGAATCAACTCCCAGGCCTCTGCCGCTTCTTTTTGAGTGGCTCCGGCAGCACGGGCGGCTACCTCCGTAACTCTTTGCAGCGCCACAGAAGCAGATGTCATGAACGCGGCCATGTCTGCCGAAAGTGCTTGCAGCCTTAGGCTACGGGCTTGCTTGTCGCGATTCCCACTTCGGCTTCTCGCTTTTAGGAATGCAAAAACGAGCAAAGGTCCCACAGTGCCGGCAACAATAAAAAGCACCATGGCCCATGCGTTTTCTCGGATGCTGACGATCCACTCAAGCCACAATGGAAGATCTTGATCGAAGAGCAGGTACGTTTGACGGTACTGCGGGATCAAGCTATAGCTCAGGCAGGTTAGCGCAACGATCGTGATCAGAATCAAAAGCAGCGGGTAGACCAGCGCTGATAGGAAGCTTCGACGCGCCTTCGTATTGGCAATGTGCATCCCAGTCCAAGACTGAAGTGAATCGTCCAATCGTTGCGAAGCTTCTCCTGCTTCGATGCAGGCAGCAAGCACCTGAGTTTCCGGTCTCTCATCAGCCAGAAGAGCGTCACTCCAAACCTTGCCCGCTTGGACGTCCTCATCGACTTGGGTGGCCAGCTCTTTTGTTGAACTTGGCGCGGCACCCATGGCCTTTGCGAGTTGACCCGAGATGGGCAGTTGGGCGCGAACGAGCTTGGCGATCAGCTTGCATACGGAAATCTGCTGTTGAAGTGTTATTTCACGCTTGCTCATGGCAATGGGCTTGGGATCGCGAGATTTATGGCTGAGACGACGAAGGTGGCTGCTTCAATGAGGGGGCTATCTTACCAGAGTCTTCAAGGGCTTGAATTTGTTGAGTCATTGTTTGCATTCCTTGAGAAATGGCCGCTGATTGAAGCTCTGAGCTGTCCTCTGCCGCCATTAACGCTTGTTTAAGGCGTCCGGAAATCGATGGCAAAAGCTCCACAAGCAGTTGCATTCTGCTCGATCCAGAGCCTCCGCACTTGGAGCATCGATCCGGCGACAGACTCTCACCCTGTTGGCACTCGCATCGCAGCGGAATGAGCCGCTGGCAAATTGCCAGATTCAAGGCTGCCGAAATTTGCTGTACTGGTACCTCCATATCTAACAATCGGCAGAGCGCATCGGCCGTGCTGCGAGCGTGCATGGTGGTGAGGACAAGCTGTCCTGTCATGGCGGCTTGAAAGACAACTTGCGCGGTCTCCGCGTCGCGAATCTCGCCGACCAGCATGATTTCGGGATCTTGGCGGAGCAAGGCACGAAGGCCAGCGGACCAGCCATAGTCTTTGTCCGGCCGAACTTGAGACTGGGCGACGTCTTCTAATTCGCATTCGATCGGATCTTCCAAGCTGACAATACTTCGCAGTCGACTTGATGCCAGGATCTCGCGCAATGCCGCGTAGGCTGTTGTTGTTTTTCCAGTCCCAGCTGCGCCGGCGATGAGGAAAACGCCCGATGCGGAGCCCAGGCAATTATGAATTGCATCGATATGTTCTGGCGGTAAACCCAAGTCTTGGAGTTTCCAGGCTTCCGTCGTTTCAGGCACTAGACGGATCGCAAGCCGTTCGCCGTGCAAGGTCGGGATGGTGCTGACTCTGGCTTCGATTTTGCGAGCGGAATTGGCATCCTTCAGTACGAGTCTTCCTTCTTGAGGAATTTCGCTGCGGTAAGTCACCAAGCCTGCAAGGGCCTTGAGTCGATTGACCAGTGTGGCAGTCGTACCATCTTCGAAAGTCCCAAGCTCTTGCAAGCGTCCTAAGCAACGCACACGAATCTGGGTCCCTTTGGGCGACTGCGTCAGGTGTATATCGCTAGAATTCGACGCAATCGCGTGTTGCAACAAGCGGTCAACGAACTGTTTCGCGTAGTCGTCGCGTTTTGGATCAAGATCTTGGACTTCAATGGTTGGCCGATTCATTCCTCCATTTTGCCATGCGAGCAGGGTCCGCGAAAGTAACGCAGAGATTGTCTTCTTTCTCTCCGCCGAAAGCTCCGCCTTATTGTCGCCTTTCGCTCCGCGAAAGTATCGCCCTCAAGTCTTTATGACTTCCGCTACGGGTTTGCGTTTCCGCTGTGAAATCACCGAGCGTGATGAAGTCGCAAGGAAACGATGAAGAACCTTCCCGGGCTGTCGCCGCAAGCAGAGGTTGAATACCTCACAGCGGCCTGCCTATGGCTCTTTATTAGGTTGA
This sequence comes from Planctomycetota bacterium, assembly GCA_039030255.1. GTDB lineage: Bacteria > Planctomycetota > Planctomycetia > Pirellulales > Pirellulaceae > Aureliella. Next base: position 29,855 of record JBCCEO010000005.1, read on the forward strand.
TTGGTCGTCAGAGGCTTTTCGCGTATCGAGGCTCCTGAGATTTCCTGTTGATCGTGGGCTCGCATCAAGAAATTGACGGAGAGTGCATCAACCTCTAGGACGTTAATTCAGCGTTCTCTGCGTGAAGATAGAAGCCAGGCTCAATCTGCATTCGAATTCTGGGCACAAAAGTTTTTTTGCCTCGCGCGTGGCGCCCCTGCGGAAGGCTAGTACGAGGACTGTCGGAACTCGACCCTCGTATCTACAACTCAGTCAGGCAAAGGGAAGAAATGAATCGTAATTTGGTTCACGGGAGAGACTCAATGAGAAATATTAAACACTTGCTGGTTTTAGGCGGCAGTTTTGCTATCGCCCTAGCACTGGTAAACGAAAGCAAAGCGCAAAAACTGGAGATGAGCGACAAGCCCGCTTTCCAGCCAAGCGAGCTTCAGAAATTTACAGGAGCACGTCTATCAACTTCAATTCGAAACGGAACATCGTTGCCGTCGCAGTTGATTCCACGAAACCAGGTCCCCAACAATTACAGAATCCCCAAGTCCAAGCTGACGTTGCTTGTAAGAAATCAGGGAGACTGTGGTGCGTGCACTTCCTTTGCTGCTTGTGGTGCTCTTCAGGTTGCCATCATGAAAGCAAAGCCACAGTCAGTCGTTATGCCAGGAGACTACTACAAAAATGTCATTCGTGGTGATTGCGAAACCGGATACAACACCTGGAAGATGGTGCAAAATCTTGAGAACAAGGGCGTTCCGACCGTGCCGCTCAGCAGATCTCCAGCGGTGCTCGCCAGTGGGGCAGGTGTTACGGCCAAAGCATCCAGAGTTGGCTACGTTACCGACAAGGAGGAAATGCGTCGCATCCTGGCTTCTGGGTATCCACTGGTCGCGGATTACTCGATTACTCCTTTGTGGTCGACGTACAAGGCCGGGATATGGTCCGAGTCCACAGCGCAACAGGAATACAAAGCACTCGTCCGATTGTTTCCGCGTTTAACACCGATTTTTCAAAGTGGAATCGCTGGTGGGCATGCCGTCTTGATCGTTGGGTACTTCAAGCCAGGTGTTTACAGGGTTAGCGAATTTAGCGGCGCAGTCAAACAAGCTGCAAAAACACTGCCACAGTTGGACATCACCTTTCGGCTAGATCATGGCGTCTGGGTTTGTCAGAACAGTTGGGGGAAAGACTGGGGAGACAACGGTTACTTCTATATCGTCGAGAGTGAGCCGACAGGGCAAGGCCGTGACCCAATCGATGACTACGCGTATTGGGTTGAGGGCGCAGAGTTCTATCGAGGCAATCAACGAATTGAGTAGCTGCATCCAATAGGCCAACGAATGCCAAGCGAGTTCAGCCGAGTTTCTGTACTGTTCACTCCCTTGGCCGACCTTGCCACATTTGCGGATGCAGAATGTTGCGCTGAGTCTGTTCTCGTGCCGGAGGGTTTCGTTCTCCGGCACTCCACAATTACAACTGGGTTGCCTTGCGAGCGAGCGAGCTGGCTGAGGCGAAATGCTGAGATTGGTGAGCGGATCGGCGGGTATGCTTGGTGGGTGCCGGGTACTACTGAAGCAATCAAGGTATTAACTATTCGCCCAACGCATCAGTCATCTGAACGACTGCGTTGGGCAACGTTCCTTCACTCATAGGAGCAAACAAAGTCTTCACTCGCTTGCGCCATCGTGCTAGCATCGTACGCAGAGTGAAACTCTGATTTGCCCTGCTCCAGTGTCACAGTTTGGTGCACCCCACCAGGTTCGAGGTTATAATGCGACAGTCCAAGCGATCTCTCTCGGCAGATCAAATTATTCCCCGGTACTTGAGTGGATGCCCTTCGGATGGTTCAGCCTCCAAGCGTTCAAACCTCCCTGACTTTGCTCAGTCGTGTGGGTGCAAGCGATCAGGCAGCCTGGGATACGTTTACCAGTTTGTATGGACCGCTCGTCTATAGCTGGTGCAGGAATGCTGGATTGAGTCCTGATGATGTGGACGATGCCGGACAGGAGGTGTTCCGAACTGTCGCAGTTAAGCTTGAGACTTTTGAACCGGGTAGAAAGTCCTCTGGCGCGTTTCGGTCGTGGCTGTGGGGAATTACGAGGCTGGAAATCCTGAAACACTTTCGCGCCCGGCGCCACCAACCTGTCGGCGAAGGCGGCACAGATAACAATTTGAACATGCAACGGCTAGCGTCGAACGCAGAAGAGCCGGAGGCGATGGAGGGTGTGCCACCGCAGCAACTGCTTCTGCGAAGTGCGATCGAGATATTGAAATCTGAGTTTGATCCGCGTACTTGGCAAGCCTTTTGGGATCTTGCCGTCAAAGGGAGACCGGCGCGAGAAATCGGTGAAGAAATTGACATGACGCCAAAGGCGGTCAGACAGGCAAAGTACCGAGTCACCAAGAAGCTAAGGGATCTGCTTGATGATGACTTTCCAGACCTCATCGCGCAAATCCCCGGGGTAGCCGGTAGCTGAGTCGGAAGGTCATGGATCGTCAGATCCGAGCAAGATCGCCACGAACATCGAATATGGACCGTTCGCTTGGATTCAACTAATTGTCCATCGCTTGAGACGCTTTTTCAGTGGTCGGTCTGTGCATTGACGGAGGCCGAGGCTGCACGCACCGTCGAGCATGTTGAAACTTGCGCGCGATGTGAGCAAGCTCTCACAGAAATCGAAAGTGGCGGGCTTTTCGCGGACACGCCAACGACTAGTTCCGAGCCTGAAGATACAGCCGACAATGACGATCTGCTCGATGGCTTTTGGCAGGAAAAGGAATGTCGACAGTTCATTAGTGAGTTGCAGAAGCTTGCCCCGAGTCACAAAGATCTTGAGCCAGCGATAGAACAATACGGCACACGATTCACGCGGATTCGCAGTCACGCCAAAGGCGGCATTGGGTATGTTTCGGTTGCCCAGGATCTTGAGTTAACGAGGCAGGTCGCGTTGAAGGAAATCTTGCCGCAATTCGCGGACGATCCTTCCGCACGGGCTCGCTTTCTGCGCGAAGCAGAAATCACTGGGCAGCTGGAGCATCCTGGCATTGTGCCGATCTATAGCGTTGGCCAACATCCCAACGGTCGACCCTACTATGCGATGCGGTTCATCGAGGGCGTGAGACTTTCTGATGCAATAAAACGCTACCATGCCAATGCGAAAGAATCATCGTATGCCGATACGCGTCGTGAATTGCAAACGCTACTGGGGCGATTCATCGCGGTCTGCGATTCCGCGAATTTCGCTCACCAGCAGAATATCATCCACCGCGACATCAAACCCGATAACATCATGTTGGGTGAGCACGGAGAGACGCTACTCGTCGATTGGGGCTTGGCGAAACGTCTCGATGAGACCAACATGACTAACTGCGATAGCGAATCGGTTTCTAGCGAATCGAGTTCCAGCGAAACGCGTCCCACGCTGGAGTCTCCGGCTGCAACCTCGAGCGGACTCGCGGTTGGAACCATGGCTTACATGAGCCCCGAACAGGCCGCTGGGGCGGAATTGTCGACCCGCTCCGACGTTTTCAGTCTGTCTGCAACTTTGTTCGAGTTGCTGACTGGAAGACGTCCCTATCAGGCTACGGGGTACGACGGACTTCAGCAGGCGCTCAATGCCGATTTCAAAGACCCTCTATCGGTGAATTCGAGTGTTCCGCGAACATTGGCTGCAATCTGTCGGCGTGGAATGTCTGCTGATCCGGATGAACGCTACCCGACCGCTCGAGCAATCGCTAACGATATCGAGCATTGGATGGCCGATTTGCCGGTTGAAGCATACTCGGAGAATCTGAGCGAGCGTGCATTCCGCTTTGCGCGAAGACATAGCACGGCGGTGCGTATCGCAAGCATCGCGCTGGTGTGCATCACGTTGTTGTCAATTCTGTCAGCGCTGATGATCAACTCAGCGTTAGTTGATCGAGTCCAGGCACTTGAGCAGACAGAACGCCAGCTGCAAATATCGAGAGTGCGCGAGTATGCCAATCATCTCGCAGTTGCTTCACTTGCATTGGAGACGAACGATTACGCGCTCGCGCAAGAGAGCCTGGATTCATGCAATGCATCTGTCCTTTCGTGGGAACATCAGCACATGCAGGCATTGTTGGATAGCCGCACCAAGATTCTATCGGCTCACACCGACACAGTTGATTCAGTTGCGATTGCCGAGGGCGGGCGAATTGCTTGCTCACACAGCTTTGACGGTACGCTCCGCGTTTGGGATTTGGGCTGCGGCATCGTCAAGAATGTGGTTCAGATCCATGACCGGTCCATAAGAAAACGTTGCACACTTGCACTCACACGTGACGCACAGCAAGCGGTGGTGCTATTTGAGGGAAAGCTCGCACTCTGGAATTTGGAAAGCGGTGATAAGGTCAAGGAAGTATCGGCGAGCAAGTCATTTGTTGCGATGAACGTTGTCAAAGCCGATAACACTTTTGCGGTGGCGACCAATTCGTCGCTTGATTTCTTCGACCAAGCATTGAACAAGGTCTCAACGCATCCCGCGCGTCTGACTCAACTCTTGCGGTTTGATCTCTCGAGTGACGGCAGGCAACTTGTTACAGCACACGATGATGGGACTGTCAAGATTTGGCAGATCGACGGTACCGAGCGAGCTTCCTTCCAGCACGGGCATGGCAACCTGAGTTGTGTTTCGATCGATCCAACTGGCAAGTGGATCCTGACGTGTGGGCAAGACGTCAAAATTCGTGTTTGGGAATCTTCCACCGGGAACCTTGTCCACACTCTATCCGGTCACACGGTGTCGATTTTTGATGCGGAATTCAGCCCTGATGGCAAACAGATCGCTTCAGCTAGCGGCGGTAACAACCTTCGGGTTTGGGCGACTGAATCGGGCAACGAATTGCAAATACTGAAAGGTCACAAAGGACAAGTTTTGGACGTAGCTTTCTTTGACGACGGAACTCAGATTCTATCGGGGAGCCAGGATAATACCTTGCGCATCTGGAACTTGGGGCAACGTCCACCAGTCCGCGAACTTCGCCCGAATCAGGGAACAATTTCATCCGTCTCGTTTACTCCGGAGGCAAAGAGGCTTGTTATAGGAGGACACAATGGGGAAATCCGTTTGTTGGACGCAGCCAACGGAAATACCGTTCGTACCTTCGGGAAGCATCAGGACAAGGTGGTTGATGTTGCCGTCAGTCCTGACGGTAGATTGGTTGCCTCTGCTTCACGCGATCATCATGCTCGAGTATGGGAGGTTGAGTCGGGTCAGCAAGTATGTGATTGTGAACACGCGACTCAAGTTTTCACGGTGCGTTTCTCGGCGGACGGAAAGTCCATCTACACCGGCGGTTCCTCCAAACGAGTTGACGTTTGGGAAGTCGCCACCGGGGTTCGTAATCGGGAGTTGACTCAGCACGACGATCCCGTACTTTCTCTGGCGTCAAGTAACGACGGTCGATTCCTTGCCAGTGGCGAAGCGAATGACGGCGGCGTCAGAATTTGGGATGCCAGGCAGTTGCGATTGCTGCATGCACTCAATGACGAAGAAACTACTGGGATCAGAGCCTTGGAATTCAATGCTGAGAGTACGATCCTAATCGCTGGCACGGGCGATGGATACTTGATTGCGTGGCACGTCGCTTCCGGGCAAGAGTTGGCCAGGATCAAGGGGCATTCGGCAGCCGTTGATTCAATCGCGTTCACGCCGGACTCGCGGCGCATTGTGACAGGTAGTTGGGATCATTCCATTCGCTTTTGGGACGCGAATACATATCAGCCGGTTTTCGTACTCAGGCGACACGAGGGGCGAATTAGGGCGGTTGACCTGTCCTCTGATGGAGAAACACTGCTGTCGGCGGGAGCCGACCGGCGAATCCTTTTGTGGCGCATTCGACATTCGAATACAGGATCCAACGAGCAAGATGTACAAGTCGGTGATACTGAGTTTGAGTTCGAAGCTACTTCGAAAACCGTGACTGACTAATCGCATTGGTACAATGAACGGAATCAGCATTAAACTCCTTAGTGTCGCTTTTCGCTCCGTCGAAAGTAGCGTTTTGCGGCTTGTCGCACTGAATTGCGCCCGTGGTCTCACGGCCCGTGGCTCAGAGCCGCAAGAAACTCGTAGCTGAAGTGTCTAGACTTTCGGCGATTCGGTAGGCATCTGCGAAGTACGCGGTGGTTCGGTGGAAAATCAGGAGACTCCCCGTGCTGCCGCACGACCCTCCGCAAGCAGAGAGTGGCTGAGAGCGGCGCCGAGCGAAAGAGGATGCAACTCTCGGTGGAGCGAAATAATACCTTAAGACGGGCCGCTTACGCGTTATGGCTCTCTATTAGGTGGTTCGAGTGTCAAAGGATTTTCTAAGACGGGTGATCCTGTGACACTCCGGATTTCCTGTGGATCGTGCGCTCGCATCAAAAATTCGACGGAGATTCCTAACGGTTTCTGACCTGAAAGGATTTGTGCATCAATCATGGCTTTCTTTACAGAAGAAAGAACCTGCGAAATATCTTTGCCTCGAACTTCAATCGGTTCAATGTACGGAAGCCGAATCTTTCCGCTCGAAGATACAGTTACGGGGATGCCAACGACAGGAGGATTGGTGCCCGCCTGCAGCACAGGCGGATTGCCCACAAGAGGGAGAATCGTCGGTATGTGAATCGCGAGTACATCGCCCTCGTTGACTTTGCTCAAGAGCTTCATTTCATCAAGATATGGTTTTTCTCGAAGTTCCCTGTAGTCGAGTCCCAGTAGTTCACCTGTTTGCAAATAGAGCGTGAATGCAACGAGTTGGTCAGAATCATTCCTTCGGGCGTGACAAACTTGTAGCCAAACCGTTTCTTGAACATCGGGAAAAATAGCTTGATCAATATGTTCCTCACCGAGCCTACCATGAAGATTCTCGAGCTCAGTCATTAACTCCTTTTGCCATTGTTGGTTTGCAATCAAATTCATAGCCACGATCAGAAAATTAAGAGTCCCTTCTCCCCCTTCCTTGGATTCCTCGAACTGGTAATTCTTCAGAACGGGTTGAATATGAGGTCCAAAGGAGAAACCGGCAGTCAGTAAAGTCAAGGACCGGGGGATCTCTTGCCTCGCTGCGAGCAAAATCAATTTCAGCGCTTCGATGACGCGCTTCCTGTTTTGCGTCGCAAGTTCATGGTCCAGTTCGAAAGCGGAGCGAAGAACCATCAGTGCAATGGCTCTCGTGAAGTCACTCGATTCCGTGTCTTCTAGACAAGCAACAGCTCTTTCAACTTGCTGTAGCCTTAGTTGTGTTCCAGCAACATGGTGACTGGCCAGTCCGTCGGGATTTCTGTCTTTATAGTAGCAAGGTCGATTCAGCCAAAATTCGTCATCGCGAACATCAAGATTTACAAGAGCCTCAATGAGTTTCTTTTGAAGCTCGACGGGAAGGGCTTCTTCAGAGAGTCCTAATAAATTGCGATAGAGCATTAACAGTTGATATCGCTCGAGGGCCGTGTATCTGTTTTCTTTGGAGC
>JBCCEO010000006.1:0-33511 GCA_039030255.1 Planctomycetota bacterium
GGCCGCGTTTTGTCCGAGTCGAGGACTGAACGTAGTACGTTTTCTCGACTATTGCTCCAGGTGGAAGCGTAAGGGTTGCGTCGGGATAGTCGAACCACTTCTTTTGCTTTCCTTTGATAATGCCATTCTTCCCATTGCTGGCAACCGGCCCAGAAAGCAACGCCAGCTCAACCTGAGAACTAGAAAGTCGCTCCAAGCCCAGGGACCACCACTGGTCAACTTTGTCTCCATGGAGCAAAGCACTTGGCAAAGAGTGCAATGCGGCCGAGACATAGTTGTTGTTCTGTTTCCCCTCGACTGCTGCGAAGGGCATGGGATAACGGTGTTCCTCGTAAAATCCTTTGCCACCCTGCTCGGTACCTATGACTGGAATGACGTCCGGATTGACCGTTTGGCCTGCAGGATTGTCGTAGTAGCTGATCCCAGGTAGGAAAGGGCGCGCTTGATCCATCTCGATCTGTACGCGGACTGAAAGCGTCAGATTCTCCAACTCGCTGCTACCAGCCCAGGCCCATCGTCGCAAGACTTCTGTTATGCCGCCGGATCGAACGCGTTCGTTGTCTTGTAGGTTTAGCGTGCCTTCTGGAAGCTCAATCTGGCTGTAGTAGATTGTCCATTCACCGATCTGTTCTTGGCGTTTCACAGATGCATGATGCCAATTTGTCGGCCACTGATTTCCCAGCCGGTGGCTACAGACCATCTCCCTTCCGAAGGGTAGCTTAGGTCGTTTTGGGCGATCGCAATGTGATTTGCAAGCGTTACGAGCAGAAGTGTGGCTGTTATGCGTTTCAAATTCACTTTCGATATCTTGCTGTGGCTTGAGTGATTCTTTTCGGGTTGAGAAGGTAGCTTGGTGGATTCGCTCAGTCGCTATTTGCTGAATGCTGGGTCGCCAGCATCTTTGGGTAGGCTGGCATTCCAATCCATCAAGGCCTTGGTCATCTCTTGCACTAAGTCTGGGTGTTGGTTGGCGATGTTGTTGGATTCGGATTCGTCTTTTTGCAAATCAAACAATAAGGCTCTGCCTCCGTCGTAATCGCACATCAGCTTCCATTTGCCATTACGCATTGCGAAGTCTGGCAGTTTTTTCATGCTTCGAAAGTCTTTTCGATCTGGCGGTCGCCGAAAAAAGATGGGACGTTCGCGAGACTGATTCGATTTCCCGATGAGTGTCTCAGCCATCGCAATTCCGTCAAATTCAATGTCGTCCGCTGGTTTCGTACCCGTCAGTTCGAGGATGGAAGGAACCAAATCCAACGCGCACATGATGGACTCCCTGTTGACCGAGCCCGAGGTGCCCTTTGGCATCAAGCCCGGAGCCCAAACAACCAAGGGGGAACGAATACCGCCCTCATAAAGTGTTGCTTTCAATCCCTTGAGTGGCCCGGCAGAACCACAGCCGGCATCCGGCCCGTTGTCGGAACAGATCAACACAATCGTATTGGCGATGAGTTTAGGGTCCTGCTTGATCCTTGCAAACAGCGGCGCGAGCTGCGTGTCCATCTCTTCTAGCACTGCGCAATACAGTCCGCGTTTCGTGTCCCTCCAATTTTTTACGGATGGGAAAAGCTTTGTATGCACATCGTCGGGCCAAAGATTAACGTAGAACGGTTTGCCCTGTTTGGTTGCTTCGTCGATGAAGCTGATTGCTCGTTCAACGTATCCGCCGGTTACTTCGCAACGCAGCTTCCATTGGAAAGGTGTGCCGAGCCTTTCAGCACTCGCCCACATTTTCCCTTCCTTAATTCCTCCTCCTTGCAAGGGTTCCTGTGTAAGAGGCAGGAGCTTGTCGTCCATTCCTTCAAAATTGGTAAGTGATTCGTCAAATCCATACTCAGAAATCTTGGGTGCATCTGTAACGTCCCGTTGCCCACCCATATGCCACTTTCCAAAATGTCCAGTTGCGTATCCAGATTTTTGGAGGAAGCGTGCCAGCATGGGTGCACTTGGGTCAAGCCAATTGGCCATGCCACGTTTCTGATTGCTTTTGCGAAATGCTAAATACGAGGAGATGCCCCAACGTTGTGGGTATTGGCCCGTGGAAATCGCAACACGAGAGGGAGAACAAATAGGTGAATTCACATAAAAGTGGTGGAATCGAATGCCTTCTTCGGCCATCTGGTCGATATGTGGCGTTGAAGCTTCGGTATTGCCAAAGCAAGAGAAATCTCCCCAGCCCATGTCATCGATGAAAACTAGGACTACATTCGGCGGACGTTCTTCTCCAACGGCAGCCCCAGCTACAAAAAGCATTGCCAAGAAAACATACCAGTGCTTCATCGCCTATCTTTCCGCGAATTTGAACCGGTCAAGACGTAAGAAATCTTCGCCCTGCCCCCTAAAAACCAAGCAGATGTCTTGCACGTTCTGGCAATCATCCAGCTCGCATGCGACCTCGATGTAGCTTTTTGAAAGTGCGGTTGCTGGAACCTCACACACGCCGAGTAGTTTTCCTTGCGGGCCTTTTGATCTTACTTCAATTCTTGCCCCATTCGCAGATGACACCTCGAAAATCAGCTGGTTCTGCTTTTCGAGTTCGGCCATATTCGGGAAACAAAGATAGCCGCCACTCCGGGCGCAGTGTATCGCGAATCCACCGGCGCGATTCTCGCGTTTTGCGACACCTTCCGACTTCATGAACCATTCTGCTTCAATCGAGTCCCAGCCCGCGTTGTATTGGCCAACACCGGTCGCGAAGTGTTTTTCCAAAAAGTCCGTATCGGTCACCATCTCGCCGTTGTCCTTGTAATGAAGGTACGACATGTAGGATTCGCGATACTTCGCGACACCTCTTCCCAAATGGAAATGACACCAGGTGTGGAACCATTGATTGTTCCAGGTGAAGTAGTTGCCGTGCCCTCGGAAATTCAAACCATGTTCGCCATTGCCCGAGTTTCCAATCGCCTGATAAGGACCATAGACATCTTTGGACATCGCGAAGGTCGAACCGCCGGACAAATAGTAAATGCCCCTGCGCTTGTGGAGAGTGGGTTTGTCGTTGTGCGCAAACATTAGGTCTAAGTCATTGATGACGATCTCTTTGGGCGACTCGTGAAGCGATAGCATGTCATCGCTTAGGCGGGCAATCCGATATTTGTTTTTGTGATCGCCTGGGAAGTGATTCCCAAAAATGATATAGCCTGTTTGTTGCTCGTCGTCGTCGATCAATACCGTCGGGTCGTACTCTTTGCCCGGAGTTAGGCTGGCGTTGATCATCGGCCTTTTGAGGGCGTCTTGATAGGGACCTGCGGGATGATCAGCAATCATCACTCCGGTGTCTGTGGAGCCGTTCGAGAAGTAGAAATAGTATTTGCCATTCTTAAAAACCGTCTCGGTTGCCCAACACTTGCCTCCGACGCCAATGTATGTTTCGCTCGGCGTAATCGTGCGTTCGTGTTTCCAGTGAACTAAGTCCTCGGAGGACCAGATGTTCCAATCTGGCGCTGTGAACTTCTTCTGATTAGCATCCAGGTCTCGCGTCGAAAAAAGGTAGACCTTGCCTTCAAAGACATAGCAATGAGGGTCTGCCATACCCACGTCAGGAACGATTGGATTCCCCGCGAAGAGGCTCAACGAAGTTGAGGCAACCAGAAGGCATGCAACCAGCTTTAGGAATGGATTCGAATTCATCTCTCTTGCAAGGCCTACCGATAGCTCAATAGTTGTATGTCTAACGAGTAGAGTTCGTTCGCTGCGGGAATAAGCACACTAATTTCATGTGCCCCGGAGGAAAGTGTTTTCACTTCTACATCGGTGAGTTCCAAATAGCTCGCACAAAGGCCATGTCCCGAGTGCACCGCCATGATATGATCGCGAAACGGCTTGCCATCGATCATGATGGCGATGCGAGTTGAAGATGCTGGGCGAGGCTGGTGTCCGTCGAGGCGTTCGGATTTGGACTTCTGTTTGCACGAGCCATTCTTAAATCGAACTTCTAGAACGGCTCGCGTTGGACGTTCTGCAATTTCGAATCTCTGATGGAGAGCGAGCATCGAACGTGCTTCGTCTTTAGCGATTGCTTGATCGGATGCGATTGGCAATTTCACCTTCTGCCAATCTCCAGGGAACGAGTTCCATGCTAGGGCTGGTTTCTTGCCTTTGGGAGTGACCAGATCCATTCGCTGCCAGTGGTTGCCGGTCAGAGATTGGTAGTCCACCGGCGTGTAGAGTTGCCTGTGTATTTCGGCAAATCGTTCTTTCGGAAGTTTGGACACTTTCCGATCGTATGTCATATATCCATTGCATTCATGCTCGACATCCGTGATTTGAGTGTAGACGATGCTTTGGCAACCAGCCCGCGAAACGAAGTGACGCAGGTTGCGAAAGTAAAAATCATACTTCCGGTCCATGTCTTCGGAACTGGTGAAGTGCATCCGCTTACCGGAGACCGACATAGGTGCAGAATTTGTGCGTGTGTTTTTCTTGCCGTGCCAATGATGGCCATCTACCACCAAGTTATGTCCACCAGCTTCGCCGATGGTGAGGCAGCGTCCTGCCCTGTCTTCGACGGGCATTGTGGGATAGGTAGCGTATTGATGGACATCGAGAATGTCACCCACGCCGTGGTCTGTCCACCCACTTGCACTCAGAATAAGGCGACTCGGATCAGCCTCCTTTGCTCGAGCGGTCTGCTCGATTGTTTGATGCTGCCCCCAGGCTTCATTGAATACACACCAAGAAATAATCGACGGATGATTTCCGAAATCCGCAATCATCTCGTCAAATTCTCGCGTCCAGTTGGCTGATGCCTCGGGTGTTACTGTTTGACCGTATTTGGGCATGCAGATCATGTCTTGAATCACTAGAAGACCAAGGCGGTCTGCGTGATAGTACCAGCGAGCAGGATGTGTTTTTATATGAACGCGAACCATGTTGCAGCCGATGTCTTTGAGATACTGCAGGTCGTATACCATCGCGGCATCGGTTGGTGGCGTGAGTATCCCATCGGGCCAGTACCCTTGGTCGAGTGGCCCGTACAAAACGATCGGCTCGCCGTTCAGTAGGATTTGGCCAGAATCGTTTTTCGAGATAGTTCGAAGACCCGCGTGGCTTGTCACTTGGTCTTTGGCGCCATCTTCTGATTCCAGAATCAATTCCACGTCGTATAGTTTGGGAGAATCTGGTGACCAAAGTTTTGGGTTTTCAACTTCTACACGAATTTCCTCTACACCACTTCCCCGTCCAACGACCTCCTCACCGTCGAGCACTCGTACTCTTACAATGCCGGATCCCTCAATTCTAGGAGTAATTGTGAGACCCTTCGTGTCCGTGCGAATTCTTGCGGAGGCTAGATAACTTTTAGGTACGGCCTCAAGCCAAACTGGTTGCCAGATTCCACCAGTCGGCTGGTATCGGAAGCCCTTCCGATTCTCCGGCATGATCTGCTTACCCAAGGGTTGTGCTTGCTGTTCAGTTGCGTCCCAAGCGCAAACGGCAAGGGTGTTTTCGCCTGCCTTCAATGCTTGCGTCACATCGAAGGAGAACGGGTCGTAGGCGCCGCGGTGCTGCCCTATCTTCTTTCCATTCACGTAGACCGAGGTTTCCCAATCACTTGCTTCAATGTGCAGTAGAATTCGTTTCCCTCGCATAGTAGCGGGGATCTTGAATTTTCATTCGTACCAAATTCGTTCCTGCGGTCGTAATATATGCATCACACCCGAGAGCGGAGAGTCTACTGCGTAGGGGACAAGCATTTGGCCATCCCAATCGCGCGGCAACCTTCCTTCTGTCATGCTTGGCACACTGATCAACCCTTGGACAGCTTCAAAATCTACTCTTTCAATCTTGTAGTTCCACAATCCATTCAGTGACACCCAGTCCTCGCGTTTAAATAATGGTTGCGGATGTTCCGGCAAAGCATTCTGCGGAGTAACCTGAGAGGTCCATTGTGTTTTCATGGGTAGGTCGACAGGCTTCCAAATTGAACTCTTGAATGAATCTGGATGCCATCTTTGAGGATCCTTGAGAAGTCGAGGCTCGCTATGCACCAGTTGCTGGTCTGCCTGGCTGACCATCCAATTTTCAAGTTCTTGTTTCAAAGCGGCAATGCGATCAGCATGGGCCGGGTCGCCGATAAGATTTTGCTGTTCCCATTTATCGTCCTTGACGTGAAAGAGTTCCCATTCAGGACGCTCGAAATAGCGTTCGACGATAGCCTTCGCACGCCCGCCAGTCTTGGCAAGCTCTGCCCATTCCGTCCAATACGCGCCGGCCATTGGCTTACGGTCAAGGTCAGAATGATTGGTGTGCGCAAATTCAGGGTGCAGGTTGTGGATAAGCTTCCAGTCTCGAGTACGAATGCTTCGTATGGGAAAAATGTTCTTCACGCCATCGCCGGTGTGGGTAGTGAAGATACGTTGGCGATGGTCAGTTTTCTTGCCAAGAAGGACTTTTGTGAATGGCCGGCCATCCAATTGTTCCGGGATTTGTCCACCTCCAATTTCAATCATTGTCGGAAGTAGATCGATCCAACTAATCATTGCATCAGTTCGAGTGCCCGAAGCAATTTTTCCTTGCCAAGACGCAATGAAGGGTACACGAATTCCATAGTCATACAGATTCCATTTGCCAAAGGGCCATTGGGACCCGTGGTCGCTAGTGTGGATGAAGAGTACGTTATCTCCTAATTCTTTTGCGGCCAGGGATCGCAGGTCGCCGAGGAATGCGTCTAATTCCTTGATTTCCTGGTAGTAAGCGGCGCGATGTTCCCGTGTAGATGGAGTGTCAATATGATGCGGCGGGAATTCAACCTTTGTCGGGTCAAACGTGGAGGGACTCGTCCACGAAACGTGAGGATTTGAAGTGCCAACGAAGAGACAGAGCGGCTTGTTTGATTTCCTTTGCGACAAAAACAACTCAACTTCACCGCGGACTTGCTCAATCCTTTTGCCCTTCCCGATATGGTCAAAACCATATCGTTTGACCTGTTTGGGCCCTCCATGCGCAACCTTGCCGAAGGCGGCAACTTCGTAGCCCGCTGACTGCAAATCTTGAATCAGGCTATGCGTGCCAGGTTTGGGGTACGTGTGATTGGCCTCGGCTCCATTGCGGGCTGGCATTAGGCCAGTAAGCAACGCAGCACGGCTCGGGGCACAGGAGGGCGAAGCGACAAAAGCGTGCGTAAATGTAATTCCGTCAGACGCTAGTCTCTCGAATTCAGGCGCCGGAATATTTGAGTTTCCATAGAGACTGGAATCAAATTGGGAATGGTCATCTGACAGGTAAACCAGGATGTTTGGTTGATCCGCCGCTCCTACGAAACCGAATGAGAGCAACCAAAAGAGGAGGGGCAGCGGCCAGTAGTATTTGGTGAGCAAGGGCTTTTTCATTGCAGTCTGGGGGTGGTTCAATTGAATTAAGAATTAATCGGAAGTGAGAGGGTCGGTGTTTGCTCGAAGTTCGTCGAGGTTGCTTTTGCCGTCTTGATCAGGATCGGCATCGGAATCGAACTTACAGGTCAGCAACTTTTCAAACTCCCATTCATCGGGCAAGCCATCATTGTCAGCATCGCCTTCTGGTCCCGAGTTATTCTCGTGGAGAGGATCGAGCGTTGGCATTTTGGCGTTCACGCTTGCAAGATAATCCCTGAGCCGCAGCCACAATTCCATTTTGATTGTCGGGTGCAACTTGCTGACGTCGCTAGTCTCTGCGACTTCTTGTGATAGGTCAAAGAGCTGGACTTCTCCAGTCTCATACCAGGCAACGAGTTTCCATTGGTCATCGAAGATAGCTGAAGAAGGACGCTGATTCTTGGCAAGGTCTTTTGTCAGTACGTAGTGCGGAGAGTGAACGACGAGTTCGCCAGCACGCGAGATTGCGGCGGGAGCATCATCTCTGCTAGTGGTTTTCGTTACGGGAACAATTGAGCCACCATCCAGTTCATCCGGAAGTGCTGAAGAAGCACCGCCAGCTAGCTCCCAGATAGTCGGGAGAATGTCGATTCCCATCACAGGTTGATCGCATTGAGAATTCGGTGCAATGCCGGGGCCTGTTAGAAACGTTGGCACACGAATTCCGCCATCCCAGATTTCAGGCTTGTACCTTCGAAGAGGTTTGCTTTCCGACAGAAATTTCGGGCTCCCGTTGTCGGCTTGGTAGATAACGTATGTGTTTTCGGCGATACCAAGCGATTCGATTTGGTCGAGCACTTGTCCGACAGCCGCATCTAGATCCGCGACCATTGCTGCATACGCTGGATCGGAGTGGTTTGTGCCTGTAGTCCAACCGTTCGTTTCAGCAAGAGTCTCCGCGCGATGTTGAATCTTTGCGTGCACCGCATAGTGTGAAATCTGGCAATAGAAAGGGCGGCCGTTGGCCACTGATTCTTTGATGAATTCGTTGGCGCGTGAAGTGATCGAGAATGCACGTTTGGGATCTTCCTTCTCCGTCGGTCCCTGGCTGCCCTCACGGTTTCCGGTTGCCCCATCAGAAACGTCAAAGCCATGGAGTTCCGGACCACCGCCGCCCAAATGCCATTTGCCAAAATGAGCTGATCGATAGCCGCCTGAAATCGTCTTAAGCAATTCCGGAATCGTCGTATCCTCAGAACGGATCTGTCGCGTGTCCTTGCCGCCTGGCCGAAGGATATGTTTTCCTTTCAAGTCCGTGTTGTGTCCACGCCCTACGATGTCGGTGAATGAAAGCCTTGCACAAGTCTTCCCCGTTAGATTCGCATAACGAGAGGGCGAGCAATTAGGTGCGGGGGAGTAACCTCGCGAAAACCGCATGCCTGCGGCTGCAAGACGCGCAATGTTTGGCGTTCTATAGAAATCACTTTTCGAATTCGGAAGTGACTTATCCATTGGGATGCTCAATCCAGTCCAACCCTGGTCATCCGTCAAAATGAAAACGAAATTGGGTCGCGTTGGTAGGTCGAGGTCAATTTGGGCATCGCGATCGCAAGTGAGTTGGCCATCCTGAATCTTCAGTTCAGCCATTTGCAGGAATGAGATTTTTTGGTGCGGCGTCCGTTGTTCTGCCGGTGGAGAAGGATAGGGACGATTCGGCTCGGTGTGATAGAAAATGAATGCGCGTTCGCCCACGATCGCGACGCTAGGATGACGTGCTAAAGTTGTATCCGCCTTGCCAGTTCCTTCCTCTTTCAGAATCCTCCGCTGCCGCCGCCAAGTAACACCGTCTGAAGAATGAAAAACGGCGAGGCCGTTGTGGGGATCGGTGAGCATCCAGAATTTATTTTGAAATTGGAACACATAGGGAGCTTCCTGGTAGCCGAAGCCGCGCTGGTCGCTATTTACATCGCCCAAGCATTTCCCTTGATTCTCCCAGTGCTCTAAATCAGTCGACGTTGCCCACTGAATTCCGCCTCCTTTCCCCACTCGATAGTAGGCTCGGAATTCATCCGCAACTTGGATCAGCGATACATCTATTGGATCAGGCTGGTTGAGCTCTGGCACGCCAACAAGCCGCCATCCATCAACGGGATCATCTAGCGGCGCAACATAGTGACGAATAACGCCGTCCCCACCCCAAGGCGCTTCCGCGGAATCTTTGTAGGTCGCGAACATATGAAGTTGGCCGTCGCGGACAATAATGCCGGGGGCCCAATGCGTATTGGCGTTGTCAGGTTTCCCTTTTGTACCGTCGAACGAACAGTAGCCGCGAAAACGCCAGCTCGCCAGATCAGGAGAGGAAATGACTCCGATAGGAGTGCCAACGTAAGTTGCGTTTTTCCGGGTTGCACGACGAGCCGTATAGTAGACGAACCATTCCTTCTCATTTTCGTTCCATACGACCTCCGGGTCGCAGGATCCGTTGTAGTGTGGGTCGGCAAAAAGCGGACTGGTGACGTCACCAAGAAGAGTTTTGCCCTCCTGTACAGAGGGCACATAGGGCTCAACGTTCATCGACTGCGATTGTTCTTTGAATGCGACAGGTTTCATCTCATTCACGGAGTAACGAACAACCTTTCCGGAAAGCCTGTTTGGCGCTTCGTATTTTCCAGCGGACGTACGGGCATCGAAGCCAACGCTAAGTGCGTCTATTGGTTGCACCGGAATGAGCCCAGGGGAGGCCTGACTGATGCGATCGTCTGCATTGACCCGTAGCGTCATCGTCTCGGCGGAAAGGGTTGCAGTTAGCTTGATCGTTCCTGATACCGATTGGGAGGAAGCCAGCCTTTTTACTTTTCCTTTAACACGCACATCAAACGCAGGTTTTCCGTCGATGAAGTGCAAAGCGTAGCCGTGTTGGTTTCCGCCTTGAGCTAGGGCGACTCCGTTGGGCTGGCGAGCTTCAACAGTAACTTGGATTTTCAGGGGGCGATTCGAGATTGCAGGTGAACTGTCGGACTCTGTTGTCGGCTTGCTATTGGATTTCGGTTGCCAAATGACACCCACTCGTTTCGCCCAGCCCTCCCATTTGGTCCTCATGTCGGCCAATCGATCGGGAAACTGTTCCGCTAGATCCACCAACTCACAACGGTCGTCAGCAAGGTTGTAGAGTTCCCATTCCACTTTCTGCGGCATGCGTTTTCCGAAAACGGCTTTCCAGTCTCCTTCACGAATCGCATGGGCAGCTTGGTGATCAAATCCGATGATTCTCTGTGGAAGATCATTGCCTTGGAACGCCGTAAGCAAGCTTCTCCCTTCCATGGGTGTGATTGCGTGACCGTTGAGTTCTTTGGGATACTCGGCACCTGCTGCATCGATTAGGGTCGGCATGATATCCATCACATGCGCCGGATGACGTATCCACTTGTCTGGCTTGCCAATTCCGTTGGGCCAGTGGGCGATAAAGGGAGTACTTATTCCGCCTTCATGTGTAAAGTGCTTGTAAAGTCGAAAGGGAGTATTGCCCAGATTGGACCAAGCACTTCCATAGGATTGGTGGGTTCCGCGGCCTCCAATTTCACGCAGTTGTTTTCCTGTACGCAGAGTGGTTGTTCCCTTTCGAGATGTTCCATCAAACCCGAATGGTCCCCATTCGTAGCAGGCCCCATTGTCGCTTAAGAACAGAATTAGGGTATTGTCGAGTTCATTAGTCTGTTTCAGGTGACCGACTATCTGTCCCACGCCCCGGTCCACGCCTTCAACCATCGCAGCGAAGACGGACATTCTCCGGGCAAGGTCAAGTTGACGATCTTCATCAAGAGAATCCCAGGCTGGGTTCTCTCTACCCGCAAATCCGTTCGCAATATCGTCACGGTCGACGGGTACTACGGATCGAGGAGAAAGCTTCCAGTTGTTGCCATCGACCAGTCCAATTTCCTTCATCCGCGCAAAGCGTTCTTTACGCAATACATCCCAGCCGCGGCGATAGACCTCATCGTATTTGTCCGCACGAGTGGCAGGTGCCTGAATTGGAAAGTGTGGTGAGGAGTGCCCCAGAAACAAAAACCAAGGCTTTCCTGATGCTTGTCCCTGTTTTATGAATTCTACCGCGTAGTTATTGAAGGCATCTGTTGCGTAGAATTCCTCTTTGGGAGGATCGATTTCTTTGGCCCTTTCTTCCGGCAACCTGATGTAATAGTCCGCGTCAAACTGGTCATGAGAATGGCCGCGCGTATAGCCATAGAATTCATCAAAACCGCGTTTAATTGGGCCGGTGTCTTGGTGCATGTGCCATTTACCGACATAGTAGCAACCATATCCGGCGGGCTTTAGCGCCTCAGCGATTGTCGCACAGCTGTTGTTCAACCGGCCAAGATATCCAGGTCCTCGGGTTGGGCTTGGAGTGTTGGTTGTGAAGTCTCCGATTCCCGCTTGTGTCGGATAAAGGCCGGTCATAAGCGAAGCACGGCTTGGGCAACAACGCGCGGAATTGTAAACCT
Organism: Planctomycetota bacterium; assembly: GCA_039030255.1. Taxonomy (GTDB): domain Bacteria; phylum Planctomycetota; class Planctomycetia; order Pirellulales; family Pirellulaceae; genus Aureliella. The sequence continues at coordinate 11,789 of JBCCEO010000006.1, forward strand.
GTGTTAGCCGTACTCCATTTGCAGCCAAGGCGTCGATGTTTGGAGTATTTATTTCGCCTCCATAGCAGCCGAGATCGGAGTAACCAAGATCGTCAGCAAGCACGACGACAATATTTGGCTGCTCTTTCGCATCAGCACGCAACGTAAGAGCATTGGGGCAAAGCAGGCATATCGCCGAGGCAATAAATAGCGTGAACTGAAAGCTTTTCGACGGAGGAAAAATATAGCCATTCCAGAATTGAGATTTGCTCATATTTACACCAGTATCAAAGAGCAAAGAATACGTAAACGGATATAGCGAACAAACATAGTATGCCTCCGATTAGCGGAGTGAATTTCCACGGCGTCAGGTCCACAGCCTGTACATCCACTTGTTCGTAGGCCTTCTCACGACGAAGGCCCAATGTGGATAGAGTTAACTGAAGGGCTACCAATAATGCGAATACTGCACCCATGTAATGGAATGGGCTACCGAAGAAGGATTGGAGCCAACCCGCGTCGCCTCCGCCAAAGAAAGTGCCTATCACCATCAATGCCAGTCCAGCTACAAGTGTAATTAACGCCGAACGTCCATCTGCCCAGCGGTTGAATAGGCCGATTAGGATAATGGCAGCAAGGGGAATGAAGTAAACTCCATTGAGTTCTTGGAAAAAGCTAAATACGCCATCTCTTCCGTAGAAAGCGAACGGAGCAGCAATCACGGCGAGCACGGCGACAACCAAACTGCAGATTTGGCCCGATCGCCTCACTTCACTTCCTGAAGCGCTCGGGTGCAAGTATTGTTTGTAAACATCCAGCGAAAACAAAGTGGCAGCGGAATTTAAAACAGAATTGAAGGTAGAGAGAATCGAACCTGTCAGCACGGCGGCAAAGAATCCGAGTAACCAATTGGGCAGCACGCGCGCGACTAGCGCAGCGTAGGCCCGGCTTGTATTCCAGTTTTCATCTTCGGTGAGTCCTACGCTTTCTATCATCTGGGCATCTTCGGCCGTCACTACCAAGTAAGCCGCGGCGATGCCGGGCAGTACTAGAATGAGCGGGGCTAAGATCTTGAAAAATGCGGCCAACAGGACCCCTTTTTGTCCTTCGGCAAGATTCTTTGCTCCGAAAGTGCGTTGAATGATTTGCTGATTTGTTGTCCAGTAAAAAAAGTTCAGTAACAAGACGCCCGTAAAAAGAGTCGGCCAATGGGTAGATTCATCCGACTTACCAAGCGACTGAAAAGCGTCAGGATCCGCACTGCTGATCTTTTCAAAAGCCGAAGTCCAACCACCCTCGCTTCCACCAATTAACTGAAGTGAGAAGAAGGTGATCATTAGACCTCCGACAAGTAAACCCGCGCCATTGAAAGTATCGCTAACTGCGATCGCCTTCAGGCCCCCTAAGATGGCGTAAGCGCCGCCTAGCGAAGCAATGAATACCAACAGGATCCAAATCATTTGGATCTCGCTAAGTCCAAATTGGACATGAAGTCCTAGCATGCCATTGAGACCACTTGCTCCTAGGAAAAGCACGAAAGGCAAGAGGATCATCATATAGGCGACGATGAAAATTGCCGCAGTCACTGAACGAACGGATCTTCCAAACCGAGTCTCAAGAAATTGCGGAATCGTTGCTATTCCGGACTTCAAATAGCGTGGTAGGAAAACTACTGCGAGGACGACTAGTGATATTCCAGCCACAACCTCCCAGCACATGACCGACAAGCCATCCCGAAAGGAATCACCATTCAAACCCACCAATTGCTCTGTCGATAGATTTGTAAGTAACAACGAGCCAGCGATAAACACGCCAGTCAAACTTCGTCCGGCGAGAAAGTAGCCTTCATCGCTGTCCACATCGCTGTTGCGTGTGAATCGCCAAGTAAGGAATGCAACGAGCGCTGTAAAGAAGACAAAGGAAAGAAGGGTCGTAGCTTGTTCCATTAGGAAATTTCCTTATTCGGCATCTCCGAGCGATGCGATTCCTTTAACGGCAGTTCGATTCCGCCTGCGATCACTAAGAGCTGCAAGTTATGTGTTCTCTCGCGGGGACGCAAAGAGACAAACACCACGAGCTGCCCAGGCTATCACCTGGACGAGTCGTTCGGTTCGTTTTCGCCGAGCGTTGGTTGATCAAAACCAACGCTGCACGGGTTCTTTTAATTGAATGGAGGGAGGGCTTACACAGTTCTTCAAAACGGCGCGGCTGGCCAACATCATTTGACGAATTCCTCATCGTATTGGGAATTCTTGCTTGAAACCATGAGAAGCCGCGTTTCCTGCCTATAATATTTTGTCACTTGATATTGCGGGGGAATGTTACTTTGGATTTGCTTGTTGACGGAATTCCGTCGTCGTCACCCCAGAAACTCGCTTGAATACTGTATAGAAGTATTCCGGATACTCTAATCCACAGATTATTGAAATCTGCTCCGCTGATAGCTCAGTAGTAAGCATGAGTTCCTGAGCGCGCTTAATCTGGACGTTTCGAATCTCCTCCTGCGGTGTACGCCCTAAGTATTTTCTCACTTGGCGCTCTAGCGTGCTTCGAGAAATCGAACTGTTGCGTACAACTTCTTCTACACTGAGGCCGCGACAAGCATTCTCGCGAATGTACCGCAACGCAGCAGCCACTTCACGGTCGTCAATTGCGACAACATCCGTTGACTGACGCGTTGAGACTCCCAGTGGTTGAATCAGCTGAATTCGATCGTTGATGGTTTCGCTATCCATCAATTTTGCCAAGATCTCTGCAGCCTTATACCCAACCATTTCTGCATTCGGAATCACGCTTGATAAGGGCGGCGAACAAACTCTGCACAGCAGTTCATCGTTATCAACTCCAACGACCGCGACTTGTTCCGGCACCGAAAGCCCGAGTTCAGAACAGGCGTCAATTACATGCTGCCCTCGAACATCATTACACGCCATGATCGCGAAGGGCGGAGTCATTCCCTTCAGCCAAGATACCAGTGTTTCCATTTCAGCTTCCCAGGATAAGGCTGATGGTCCTTGCCATTGAGAGCTAAATCGCGAACATTCGGCTTGAGTAAGAGTGGAAACTCTTTCGATGAAAGCACTTTCGCGCCGTTCGGACCAAGCCTCGCCCTGAAAACCACAGAAGCCGAAGCGAACAAAACCTCTTTCGACTAGATGTTCTGCTCCCATGCGTCCTATGCCCTCATCATCGGATCGGACTTGCGGCAGTTTTGAGTCTCCCCAGCGGTCCGTAACCTCCACTAGCGGCACTCTTGTCTTAGCTATCGCCTGAAGCAAACTTGGAGTGGTTGCTCGAGAGATGATTCCGTCGCCGCGCCAGTCGTTCAACCATGGAGGCGGTTTCTTCCAAAGATCTCGTTGTTCGAGAAACACTGACCATTCGTGATGCATGCGCATGAAACGAACGATGCCCGAAAGCAGATCGCGACCGTAGGCGCTCGAAGTTTCAACAATAAGTGCGACGTGGCGTTTCATCCATAGAAGTATGGCTGTACGGATTCATTCGAGCAATATCCGACAGAAAAGGCCGCCGCGCTACGTTGATATTTTAAAAAAATGGAGTGTTGACAAGCAACATCTCATCAAATTGAGTTAGCAATAGCTGCTGGGTAACCAAGGATACATGTTCGCTTCGTCAACGAGAGCGAGTGGAAAAGAGGAGCGTCTTGCGTCAAGACGCTTTAGGGCGATGGTGCCTAACGCTCCTACTTGATGGACGAAGGCACAGGAACCGACTAGCTGCGGAGCGTAGGAGCCCAGCAATTACGTCGCAATGCACGGAATATCTTATGGGCTTGTCATCGTTTTACGTTTGTTGACTGGATACCAATCGGCGAGGTCCTTCGCCAGCTTGGCAACGATTTGTGGATTGTCCGGCGCGACGTTGATCTGCTCCATTGGATCGCGGAGCAGATGGAATAGTTGTGGGCCCTTTTTGACGCGCGGATGGGTGGAGGCGTAACGGTTTACTTCCCCATCGTATGTCAGAAGTAGTTTCCAAGGGCCATTGATTGTCCAGCGAAACAAAAGTGTGGCCTCGGGATCTGACAAGTCTGCAATGTCGTGGGCGAAGCTTTCTCCGAACACTTGGTTACGTTCTATTGCTTCCCCCGACTCCAGTTGCGGTAAAAGATTGAGGCCCGGTAGTTTATCCGGCGATTGGATACCTGCGGCTGCCAAGATTGTCGGGACCAGGTCAATGCTGCTTACAAGTTCCGACCGATCGGCGGCATTGAGTTTCCCTGGCCAGCGGAAAAAGATCGGAGTGCGCACTCCTCCTTCGTAGGGCGTCTGCTTGGACCGTGGAGCGTAGCCGTTCTTGTTGGGGTTCTGAATCCAACCATTGTCCGTCACATACACGACGAGAGTGTTTTGTGCTTGGCTTTTCTCTTCCAAGATCTTCATCAGCTCGCCACAGCTTTCGTCAAACCACTCGCACATCGCGTAGTACTTGGCGACCGTTTTCGAACCGCCGGGCGTCGAGTACTTGTCAAGCAATCGCTTGGGTGGATTGTGGGGAGTATGAGGCAAGAAAGGAGCGTACCAGAGGAAGAATGGTTTTTCCATGTCAGCCGCCATTCCAACAAAGTCTGAGATGGGCTTCAGTCCTTCCCGGCCGATCTTGAGGCCATCGTCGCCGTGCCGGCCGCCTGGCTGCGGAAAACCTCGGGTCATACCATGTGTAAATCCCCCGTTAGTAAAGTTGCCCTCCCACCATTTGCCGCTCTGGTGACTGAGGTAGCCTTTCTCGCCGAGCAATTCAGGAAGCGTTGCAAATTTGTTGACGTAGGAAATCAGTGTTGCCCGTTGCTGCTTGTATTTTTCCGAGTTTCGCTCCGCGTACTTTGGAGAGGGGTCGTTGCCTGTTACACCATGCTGACTCGCATACTGTCCAGTCACCAACGTCATGAGCGATGGGCGGCAGAGAGACGTTGGGACATAACCGCGGCGAAATAGAACGCTCTCTGAAGCTAGTTTGTCCAAGTTGGGAGTTCGAATCGTGTCGTGGCCCATGAATCCATAGTCGGTCCAAGCTTGATCATCGGAAATGATCATCACGATATTTGGTGGTTCATCCGCGCGGAGAAGTGAACCGGCAAATAATGAAACAAGAAATAGATGGATGGTGAATTGTTTTTGCAGCATTTTGAGTTTGGAACAAAAGAGCCTAATTCTGATCGTTGCCTACTTGCACGAATATTCTAACTGAAGGCAAGCGACAAAGCTGGATGCCCGTAGTTGCTGTTGCTGAATTCAATAACCTCTTCTTCTCTACCAAATTTAGAATGAACTGAACTCAGGACTCCGCAATGTGCGGAGTAGATTTCTCTGTTTCTACTAGATTTCTCACGCTATTCTATTGCAATAAGAAGTCGGTAGTATATGGTTTAGATATATATCTTGGAGATATAGATGGCGAGAGAAAATCGCACTCGCTTCGCAATCCTTGGGATGCTCATGAGCGGGCCGAAATCCGGTTACGACCTAAAAAAGGATTTTGAAGAGCAGATTAGCCATTTTTGGACAGAGAGTTTGGGGCAGATCTATCCAGCCCTTAAAAAACTTGAGAAGGAAAACTTAGTCACTCAGAAAGTTGTCCGTCAGGAGGCGCGGCCTGATCGAAAGGTCTACACCGTAACGCCGAGCGGACAGCAGCTGTTTCGTGATTGGCTCGAACAGCCAGCTGCACCTATCAAATGGCGGAATGAGTTGTTACTTAAAGTCTTCTTTGGCACGGAGATGTCAACCGATGCTGTTTTGAATCACATAGTTCAATTGGAGAGTGAGCAGAAGGGAGTGCGGCAGCTCTACCAGTATTGCGAGGACGAGATTGATCGCCGTCCTGGAAGCCCGGAACGCAAGCTGTATTGGAAGTTAGCGCTCGCTTCAGGGCGACACATCAATAAGGCTCGACTCGCATGGTGCCGAGAAGCAAAAGCAGCCATTCACGACTACATAGAAAATCAAACGGAATAAATTGAATGACGTCAAGTAAATCGAATCCTTGGACAACTTCTTTCGCTTACTTCGTCCTGGGATGGATTGCCATGACTTTCGGCCAGGGGCACTGGCCAAACGCGATCTGCTTGATGTTGGGGATTGTTCTTTGGGGCAAGTGCTCGTGTATCACTCGGCCAGTCGTATCGATCCCTTCAATAATGATTGCGAATACAATTTCCTGGGAGTTCGCCTATTCGGGAATGGTTCCGATTCCAACTACTTGGCGGATACTGATGTTCAGCTGCATTTCGCTTGTTCTAGCCTGCATCTTCTTCTGTAACGCCTGGTTGAACCGGCGTATGTCAACTGTAATATGCACCCTGGGTCTACCTTGCGGTTGGGTTGCATTTGACCTTGCTTCTTCTCGGCTTAGTCCTGGTGGTACCTGGGCAAGCATCGCGTACACCTTTTCCGATGACCTCTATTTGGCACAGCTTGCATCACTAGGCGGTTGGACGGCTATCACCTTTGTTTCCACTTGGTTTGCAGCGCTAGTCGTTTGGATTTGGAATCGACTGCACAGTGGTGAGCAAATTCGTTCGGGACTCGTAGCATTAGCAGTCGTCGCCGTTTCTGTTATCTGCTACGGATTTGGGCGTCTGCAATGGATGCCCGGTACTACGCCAATCCGCATTGCGACTGTGGTTGCACCGAAGACCTTTGACAACGCAAACATAAACGAATTGTTCGCTTACACCCGTGGGATTAAGACCAATGAGGAATCAAGGCAGAGAGCCCAAGAACGAATTCTTGCGTCAATTGAAGAACACTTTGCCATGTTGGAATCGACGTTGAACCAGAAACCGAAGATGGTCTTGTGGCCGGAAGCAAATGCCATCATGACTGCTACTGAGGAGCCAAGTTTCTTGCAGCGAGCGAGCAAATTTGCGAAAGAGAATGACGTGTACGTGGGCATGGGATATGTCGTATTTCAACCAGGAACGGGCAACGGTTCACTCAACAAATTTACGCTACTGTCGCCCAATGGCGAAATCCTAATCGACTTCCTCAAAGCGACTCGAGTTCCTGGTTCAATGAACGAAAAAGGTGATGGCATATTGCCAGCTGTAGATTGCGAAATAGGAAGGCTCTCAGCCGCAATCTGCTTCGATCTAGATTTTCCTCATTTAATTGCTCAAGCCGGGGCGGTAAGCACGGAGCTGTTTCTAGCTCCTTCAAATGACTGGGAAGAGGCTCAGGATACGCATGCTCGTATGGCACGCTTGAGGGCGATTGAGCAAGGGTTCTCCTTGGTCCGCCCGACAAAAGATGGCACAACACTCGTTTGTGATTCTGTTGGACGCAAAATTGCATCGGTTAACATAGCTGACAATCGAACCGGCATGCTAGTTGTCGAAGTCCAACCTGGGAATCTTTGGTCGGTTTATTCCGCAATTGGCGATCTCTTCGCTTGGACATGTTCGATCATTTTCCCCTCGCTCTGCCTGGTTGCGGGGCTTCGCGGAAGGCAAGGCTCGATACCGTCCATGCAATGATACATGTGTTGGAATTCTATTCTTCGGACCAAAAACTGTGAGCGTAGAGCCTGAATTTCTAGCAACAGTGACTATTGGTAGCTTCCGGAACGCATGTCGACGCAGATCAGTTCTTTTTCATTTCGTACGAAAAGCATCCCCTCTGAGCAAGCAGGAGGGCACCAAACATATGCGCGGCCACGCGTTTGAGCTGTCGTTTCGAGAAGCTTGCTGCGGCCCAGTTCTTTGTAACCATCGGCGGAAAGCTCCGACAAAATGAGATCTCCTTGATCGGTGAACAGCCAGTATTTGCCTTGGTGTTCGATCGCAAAGAGGGAAGGAAACCCCTTGTCGCCACGTGGAATAGCGGCAGGATCTTCCTCGGCGGTCGCCAGAGCCATGTAGCTTCGCCACTGCAGCGATCCGTCTTCCTGATTGACACAACGCAATTCTCCATTGCCGGCTACCCCCATCAAGCATCCATCGCGCGAAACGACAGTCGACATAATCGAGTTAATGTCTTCATCGTGCTTGGTATCCTTTTCGGTGCTCCAAACTTCCTTGGTGGTGAAATCCTCTTCGACTTGGAACAAGGTCGAACCGTGGTAGTAGTTGGAAATGAAGATCTTGTTTCCCAGGACCTTTGGCGGGACGATCGAAACGACCGGACGCTGGGGCTTGGCTTCAGGGAACTTGTGCGACCAAAGTTCCCGTCCAGTGCTTAGTTCCAATCCTACGATGGCGACGTCGTACCACACGATTAGTTGATCACTGCCGTTGATCTTGGTTGGTACAAAGGGTGCGTAGCCGATTTCGCGAGCCGTAATATTGCTCCAGACTTCTTCGCCGGTCAGCTTGTTGAATGCAACGACACCGTTGCCTTCCCCGCCGGCTGCGCAGATCAGCAGATTGTCAACAATTAGCGGCTGAGAAGCATAGCCCCAAATGGGAGGCTTCGTCGAGTATTCTTCGGTAACGTTCTTTTGCCACTTGACTGCTCCAGATTCTATTTCGAGGCAAAGTAGTTGTCCCATAGTGCCTTGGATGTAAACAAGTTTGCCATCAATCGTGGGTGTGGATCTCGGTCCTCCCGGGTAGGAGACAGCCAACGTGGTTTCGTATTCGTGCTTCCATATCTCTTTGCCTGAGGTTGCGTCCAAACACAGAATTCGTTCGCTCCCGCTTCGGCTCCGCAATCGCCCAGTGTCTCCTTCTACTGGTTCGGAAGCAAAGTCCATCACGACGAGTCGACCATCGGCCACGGCGGGTCCTGAGTATCCGCCTTGCACTGGAGTGCGCCAAAGTACCTTCAGCCCTGATTGGGGCATGTCGCGAAGGATACCCGTCTCGTTCCAAATACCTTGGTATCCTTGGCCCATCCAGCAAGGCCAATCCTCCGCTCTAGCAGTGAAGGCCATGAGGCAAATGGCAGAAAAAGCCGCTGCTTTTACAAAGAAAGGATCGGACTTAATCAACATGAACAACTCTCAAGGGAAGGAGGCACGAGCTTCAGCCGGTGCTGGAAGGACAGGTAAGGAATCCTACGGAAGGCCTGCGACCAACAAGCCTAACTCGCCCTAGTATGCACCTCAACTGGGGCACAAGCCAACCGGGTTCCGCGATCCTTCAGGATCTACTCGAATCGTACAAGGTAATTTCCGCGGTTCACGGGATCATGAATCTGGTTGCCGCTCCCGCTGGATCGAAAAGAGGAATTGCAGCTCCACTTGTCGCTTAAGAGCACTTAGGGCACGGAACCGCTGAGTATTCGGCACCTTAGGGTAACTAATCTTGCAAAAACGCCATTTAATACAGCCTTCCAGCGCCGAATCTGTGGGAACTGTAATGATTTGGCGTTATCCTAATGCTGGCTCCAGAAAAGGGGGCAGGCGATTTCCTAATATCACTACCGGCTATTGACGCCATTAAAACTTAGATCTTCAAAAGGATTCAAAATGCGCAATCTTTGGTTACTCCTACTCTCTGCTGCCTTCATTTGCAGTCCGGGTTGTGGCGGTGCTTCGATGAATTCAGATGCGGCCAAAGAGCAGGTTGCAGCCTCTGACGCGGAAGAAGCCGAACTGTATGGAGAAGGCGAAGAAGCCGAAGACCTAGCGGACGCAGATTGAGATAAGACTTCAACGATCCAGCAATTGTCTGGGCTTTATTGATACGACTATTTTGGTTTTCTTTCCCTTGTTTTTGTAGAGAGTAGAACAATGAGTTATAGAAAGAAACGCCAGGGCTTTACCCTGGTGGAACTGCTGGTGGTGATTGCCATCATCGGTATCCTGGTTGGGCTGTTGCTTCCAGCAGTTCAGGCGGCTCGAGAAGCTGCACGGCGCATGCAGTGCTCGAACAACTTAAAACAGCTTGCGCTTGCATGTCATAATTATGAAAGTGCTCATCGTACTTTCCCGTTGGCTTGGAATCACATTGGTAATGCCGAGCGTCCCGGTCAATGGCGACAGCGAGCGAACTGGGGCTGGTCAGGCATGATCTTGCCCTACGTCGAGCAAACCAACTTGTGGAATACATTGCAAGGTTGCGGCACGGTTTATATGGACGACATTTTCTACGATGCTCAGTACGCGCCGATGGTAGAAGCTATGCGTACTCCATTGGGGACATTCCGTTGTCCATCCGATGTTGCACCTGAGCTCAATGAGGGGCGCCCGTTCCCGCAACGTCGTCGTGACACTCCCGTTGCCACTTCCAATTATGTGTGCAATGGCGGGATGTGGACGATGCACTGGAACGATGCAACATTCCGGGGCGGTATGTTCATCGGTACCGAGGGAATTCGCCACGGTGATGTAACTGACGGAACTTCCAACACGATCTTACTGGGTGAACGGCGTTGGCAATACAATTCCGTCGATGATCGAGTTCGCTTGGCTCGAGCGGCTTGTGTATTCGGCGTGACACGAAATCACAATCGTGGTCGCGGAATGAGCGACCAAGCTTTCTCCGGGCGTGCCAAAATCAATACGATTACTTCGAACGAAAACCGCGCTCGTCGTGGTGCTTCAAGTATGCACACTGGAGGGGCGATGTTCGCGTTTGCCGATGGTAGCATTCACTTCTTGACCGATAACATCGACCACATTTTTGTGACCGATCCAAATCATCGCAACTATCAGTGGTGTACGACGCGAGATCCGAATCGTTCTGTACAACTGCGATTGTTCAATCGTCAGGATGGAGTGACCATTCCGGGTGACGTAATTCCGCAATAAGCTTTGCTTCTAAAATTTTTGGAATCTAAGCGGCGAATCAAAATTGTGAAGGCGTGCCATAAACTGGCACGCCTTTTTTGATGGAATTCTTTGCATTTTCGAATCTGCTCAGCGCTGGTTGTGAGCAATTGGCCCCAGAAACTAAAGCAGGGAGCGTTCGATTTACTGGAGATTCTCGTAGGAACTCGATTTCTTAGTACGCATAGGATGCAGCGTTGATCTGTTGCCGGTTTCGCAATGTTGGCGCTGACGCAAAAGAGTGCTACAAAACGTTGGGAGGATTTGCAAACAGGTTCTCCTTCGGTTTTGTTTTTCGAATTGGGATTTGAAATAGCTCCTCAGGGAGATCTCCGTGAAACAACTCACCATACTGCTGTGTGTTGCCTGGTTATTTGAATCAGGGCTGGCGGCAGATGAGATTAAGACGGCTGTTGGGTCATATGAAGTGACTCGGCTGAACGAGGTATTAGGACCATTTGAAGTCAGTGCGAATGGCAAGTACTTGGTGGTGAAAGAGGAAAATCGCCTTTATTGCTCGAACTTAAGCGACCGTGATCAGCGATTGGGAGAGATCGAAGTTCCGTTCCGTTGTGAATGGCATCTCGTGGAAGATCAGTTGGTTCTTGCGACAACTGAGGGTTGGAAAATCCTTAACCTGCCAGATTTGCAGGAGCTTCGAAGTGTCGATCGTCCGCCGCTGGTACCTGGAATGGCTAGAGCGAATGTCCTTAGCGGAATTCAGAGCGCTTTTTCAGGCATTATGCCTTATCGCACTGTAGATGGTTGGATTGACCGAGGGCTTGTCTACGATGCTACGGCTTCGAAAGTCGTTGGAACACTTCGAGCGCCTGTTGGCAGAGACAATACAGCAATTCTTGACGTTTATAACGCAAGAGTCTTCCGTGAATCCATGTCTGGAAAATCGGATAGGCCCACTATTCTGGGGCCAAAGACCGTTAGCACTCCAGGTGGTTTTCCTCCTTCCGGTGGATTTGGCGGAGGGGGCTACAGCGTAGCCGGTAGCGGTTATGGCGGGGGAACCACAGGCGGAAGTTCGGCTGCCAGGGATGGGATGTCCAGTCGTAGGCAGGCTGTGCCACCGCTGGCTCCCAGTTCCTTTCAAGCCCTGAGTGATCGCAATATGGGTACCAAGCCGGCCCCGCAAGTTTCACCGCTCCAAGTCGAATTCCAATTGGACGGTTTTCCCTTCAAAGCTCGGCTTCAGGAAAATCGCCTCGATCTCCTTGGCTACGACTCTATTTCTTCCGGCTTATTTGATATTCCGGCGAGGTCGGCATGGAGCTTTCGAATCAGTGATTCTGCATTGATGATTTATGAATGGGAAAGTAGGCAAGCAACGGTTGTGCAGTTCAATGATTTGGACTTTGGTAAAGATCAATTGAGAGCATCGAAGCGATTCAGCTTCCGCCAGCCCATGGTGGAACTCAACTCGGATACCGATTGGATGTATCGCTTCACTGATGGACGATCAAAACAAGTCTGTCCAATTCGCTTCGCCCCAAAACTGACGAAATCCGGAATCTCCTTTTTCGGCAACTCACCAAGTTGGTTTGAGTTTGCGAGAACTTTGGCACGCGTAAAGACAGAACTTGCCTTCAACAGTTTTTTAGCCAGTTATCGAGAAGTAGCAGACGCCGAATTCGAACGAGTGGTCGGAAGGCCTCCGGCTTCGGTCCCAGTTCCACTTATGGTCATGGCGAATCAGGGCGGCTTCAAGTTTGCCCATTTTGTTTGGACAGAGATTTCACGCGACGAACTGATGGCCTGCTCTCCTTCTTTGAAGAGGGAAATTGAACGCAGGGTTTTAGCGGATCAAAAGCTAGCTCAGAAGGAAGCGGTAGCTAAACGAGAGGCATTAATTGGAAAAGCTAATGCTGAGGTGAACCTGGCCAAACGCACGAATGCGAATCGTTTAGAAGCACGGGATAAGAGGGAATTTCAGATCGCAATGGGCTTGTTTTTCGGACTAATGACGATGCTTTCAGTCAGCCTGCTAGCAGGTATCGTCGTTCGCGCAAGACAACTCAAGGGTGAAGTGGCGTCTAAGAAACCCGAGAACGCAGAAAACCCGAATCACAACATGTACAACAACTACAATGACCTCAACAACTTCTAGTTCACTTGCTGCTGTCGCGCTACTAGCGGCTTTCGGCTGTTTCAGTTTCCTTGCCCTGCAGCCTGCATATACCCAGCAGCCCGCATATACCCAGCAGCCTGCATATACCCAGCAGCCTGCATATACCCAGCAGCCTGCATATACCCAGCAGCCTCTGAAGGCAACTTGGCAGGTTATCGAGGGGCAGAGCGTTGCTAAGATTCGATCTGCGAAGTTAGATGGCGTCCGGCATGACATGCTGGCACGACCTTGGAGCAAAACTGTCCTTGTCCGGTCGCTCCAAGCGGATGGGAGCTCGCTGCTGAAGGTTATAGATTCCGACACTCTTCGCACCATTGTACAAGGTCCTATGCCCAGCAATTGGATTTGGGAGTCGACGTCCCTGGGCGAACGAATGGCATGCTGCCTGGACGGCAGCAACTTGCTACTAATGAATCTGGCCAATCTAGAAGTAGTCCGCGAAACGGAACTAAAGTTGCCAGGCAATGCGTCAATTCTCTTCGACAAACTGCTATTTCTAGATTCGCAGCAGTTTCTTTCGTTGCCTGATTGCAAGGTGTTGCCTAAGGCCCCTGTTGCTGACGAAGCGGGAATTCTGCGTTTGCACACTACAGGGACGCCAATCCCACTTCAGGTACTCGACGGTGAGCAATTTGTCCTAAACGGTTTCTCACTGGACGGCGGCTTCAAGCAGCGCGACAGGATCTTGGGCCATTACTTTACCCCGCCGGCTAGTGCCAATTCATTCAGTTGGGTTCGTGAGCCAGCGCCTAGCAAGGGTGGTAACGCTCGCTCGGCGAATGAAGTGCTAACGCTCTCGCTAAAGACAGGCGATGAGACCAAGCGTTTCAAAGCTTGGCCTCTCAAAGACTTCTTCGATGGCATGGACGATACGCTGGAGCCCCAACCGCTTATCACCAGCGCAGGGCTCTGCACACTCATGGGGAATCAACTCGCCATCTGCAGATTGGCGGCGTCTAGTCTCGACAATTTGAAATATAATGCGGCGCTTGTTGAAACACCGTTTTTTACCCAAGATTCTCCCCAGGTCGAACTGCCCGCAAGTGTTTCTGGGGAGGAAACGCTTACCTATGTGAGCATCGCATCTAAGTGGTTAAATAATCATTCGCCATTCACCATCGACAAAGAAAGCAACCAAGCCAATCTCAGTTATGACACGCTGTACCGGCGATTCGAGTTTCGCGAAACGGCAAAGCCCATCGTGGATAACTTACGAACTGCTTCTGGTTTGCCCGCAGATGCTAGCTGGGAAATGTTCGAAGAACGGTATCTGAAGACTCATGGGGAATTCTTTAGGCAGTTGGCAGCCGTGCGAGGAGTCGAAATAAGTGGAATTCCAATAGAGTTTCCGGCAGAAGTCACCTATTCGCTGGGGGATAGGGATGGGGTGGTGAGTCAGGGTAGTGTGGTGGTCGATATCTCGAAGGACGTTTTTCGGGATAAAGTCTACCCGAAAACGCTTTACGGTAAGAGTTCGCAGGCATCGGAAAACGCCAGTGTTGCAGCCTTCCTTGAACGGGAACCACTTTAATTTGCTGCAAATGAGAAAGGGCAAAAGGAAGAGCCTTCAATTGACTTGCCTCAACCGCCGCCGCTCCAGGAGTACCCTACACGGACATCTTCCGTGGCCGGGCTTTTAGGTGCTGCATCCATTGGTTTTGTGGTTCGAGTATTTGTCGTTTCATTCGTGCTGTTGCTTGCCAACAGATTGACATCTTCAAATTTCGAGCCCATGGAGTTTGCCGGGGGCATATTTTCCACGAGCATTTGTTATTCCGCTATCGACGTGGGATTAGGCGCAGCAATCAGATTGCTAACAGAGCAATGGGTTCAAGACGATATGGTGTTGCTGCTTTTGCGCGGCTCTGTTTCGATTTTGTTCGGCTTTCTCATTTTGGTGACGGTCATCAAGGTCGCATCCGGTCGAGAACTTCGGGACGTAATGCTCTATTCGTTTTGCGTTTTTGCAGTTCTGCTTATCATGTACTTTTGCTTCTGCCTTACAGCTATAATTCCGGCCCTCGCTCAAAACGCGCTTCAGGCAGGCTAGCTGAGGGGCGTCTCCGCATCGCAAGCGACTTGGAGTGCGGGTCGCCAAAAGTCGCCGCCTTCAGGGCCGGATATGCATCACTTGCATTCCCGCTGCAGCCGCGCAAGTTTCCGAAAGGCGCCCAATTCGTGAATGCTACGGCATCTGCAGCATGGAGTGCGAAAAACGTGAAAACGTCAACGCAAGCGCTAAGGGCAGAACAAACGCGACGAAAAAAGGCCATGCATTTGCATGGCCTTTTGATCTTGAATTCTACGAGAGTTACTTCTTCTTCTCGACGTGAATGGTGTGCTTGCGAAGCCTCGGGCAAAACTTCTTAAGGCGAAGTTTCTCGCCGCCGGTTTTTCGCTTTAGAGTGTAGTTGTAGTCACCTGTTTCTTCACAAACGAGGTGGATTATCTCTTTCTTCTTCTTGCTCTTGGCCATGACTAATCTTCCTTCTTCTCGTCGGAGGATTCTTCTTCAGTAGTTTCTTCAGAATCGCCTTCGGAAGAAGCTTCATCATCCTCAGTGGATTCTTCTTCTGCTTCCGCAGTTACTTCTTCATCCTCGTCCTCATCGCCACCGAATTCTGGCTTCTCAGACTTCTTAACAACACGATCGTTCTTTCCGACGAACTCCAAGATGGCTTGCGTGCCATTGTCTCCAAGGCGAGGAGTTGCGAGTCTCATGATGCGGGTGTAACCGCCGGGACGATCCTCGAACATTTCCGCCAAGACATCCATCAAGATCGCAACGGCTTCTTTGTTTCGAAGGATCTTAAAGAGTCGGCGGCGAGCATTCACGGCCGGTGCATTGGCTTCAACCCATTTGGCATAGTCATCTGACTCGCGCCATTTCTTCCATGCGTCCGTATTGCGATCTGCGTCAGTATTGAACTGCTCTGCATTCTGCTCCGCTGCATAACCTTTCTTCGCGATGGTGATGCACTTTTCAACCATTGGTCGAATTTCTTTGGCCTTGGCCAAAGTGGTCGTGATACGCCCCTTTACCTTAGGTGCATTTTCATCAAGTTCCGAATCTGGATTTGCAGTCAGAATCAGGGCAGATGCAAGGTTGCGAAACAGGGCGCGTCGGTGACTGGGGGATCTACCGAGGGTACGTCCTTTTCTTCTGTGTCTCATCGTTTTGTTCCGATTAACTCAGGCCGCCATGGCGGCAAATGTCTTTTACTGAAATGTTTGGTTCGATGGCAAACGCATACCGAGGTGCAAACCAAGCGTCGCCAGTTTGTCCCTTACTTCGGTTAAAGTCGTTTCGCCAAAATTGCGAATCTCTAGCAACTGATCTTCGTTACGTTGTACGAGTTCACGGATTAGGTGGATTCCTTCGCTCTCCAAGCAGTTGGCTGCTCGGACGCTAAGTCGCAATTCTGCAACCGGCGTATTCAGCTTGGCTTCCAATTGTGCTTCGGCCGATCCAGGACCACCGCGTGCCGTTGCGTGTACTTGTTGACCAAGCTCCGTGTATTGTACGAATGGATTAAGGTGCTTGCGGAAGATCTTGGCTGCTTCGACCAGGGCCATTTCAGGACCGATCGAACCGTCCGTCCATACTTCCAAATTCAGCTTATCGTAGTTTGTTTTCTGACCAACACGAGTTTCTTCGATGTCATAACGAACACGTACAACTGGACTGAATACCGCATCTACAGGAATGATGCCAATTTCATGATCACGCGTGCTGTGTTCCGTCGCGGGAACGTAGCCACGACCGTTTTCAACGACCATTTCCATGACGAAAGGCACGTCGTCGGTTAGCGTGGCCAGAACGTGGTGCTTGTTGATAATTTCAACGTCAGCATCCGTTTGGACGTCTTCGCCTGTGATAACGCCAGCACTGCTACGCTCCACGGTAATGACGCGAGTTGAGTCGCTATGGTTCTTTACGACCAGCGATTTCACGTTAAGCACGATGTCCGTGACGTCTTCAAGGACGCCAGGAATGGTCGTGAATTCGTGTTGAGCTCCACGGATTTTGATCTGTGTGATCGCACTACCTTCTAGGCTCGAAAGCAGAACGCGTCGAAGGCTATTTCCAACTGTTGTGCCAAAGCCACGCTCGAAAGGCTCTGCGACAAATTTGCCGTAGGTTGGGGAAAGTGTGTGGTGGTCAGGGTGAACTGCACTTGGAAGTTCGAGACCGCGCCATTTAATGTGCATCTTCGATTCCTAGTTGATGTCGCTAAATGTTGTGTGCTTGATGTTGCTCATGGGGTGCTTCATGTTGTTAACCGATGGCTATGCAACTTGAAGCTATGCCGGGCAAATCCACTTGCACGGCGTCTTGCAGCAGCAACCGAAATTCCGGAGTCCGCTGCATTATTGCTTAGGTGAAAGCAGAGTTACACTCTTCTTCGCTTTCGAGGGCGACAACCGTTGTGTGGGATCGGCGTCACGTCTTCGATTAGCTTTACGTTCATTCCAGCCGCTTGAAGTGAAGTGATTGCACTTTCGCGGCCCGAACCCGGACCCTTGACGCGTACTTCCACTTCCTTCATGCCAAACTTAGCAGCCTTCTCAGCCGCCTGCTGCGCCGCAACTTGGCCTGCAAACGGCGTGCTCTTACGGCTGCCTTTGAAGCCACAAGTTCCCGCACTTGCCCAGCAAAGCGTGTCACCCTTAGTATCCGTAATCGTGACAGTTGTATTGTTGAACGTCGAAAGGATATGAGCTATCCCCATCGTCACGTTCCGACGCTGCTTGCGTCTTTTGACCTTAGCCACCGAATTCCCTCTTCGATTTCTCAGTTACAAATAAATGTTTTATATGAGTGAGGCCAAAACTTCTCGTATTGACCAGGCTAACTTGCTTACAAGTTGACCCATTTGCGATTCGATCCGATTAGCCCCAGCCAGTTTGACTGCAATTGGTTGTTCAGCCAATAATGGAAGATCCAAAACGGGCAATCCATCGGATTAACGCAAATCCTTAACGCCCTTCTTACCCGCAACCGTCTTACGAGGGCCTTTTCGGGTACGAGCATTGGTTTTCGTTCGCTGCCCTCGACATGGCAAACTTGTGCGATGCCGCAAGCCACGGTAACACTTGATCTCACGCAGTCGCGTAATATTTTGAGTTACAGAGCGTCGCAAGGGACCTTCGACGTTGTAGTCTCGTTCAAGCGTTGTCGACAATCGGCTCAACTCGTCTTCATCGAGATCCCGAGCCTGCTTATCGCCGTCAATATTCAGTGTTGTGCAAACTTCCCGAGCAATATGCGGACCAACACCAAAGATGTAGGTAAGCGAAATTGCAACTTTCTTGTCGTTGGGAATGTCCACACCGAGTAAACGCGGCACGGAATACTCCTTGCATAAATGTATTAAGTCGTTGTTATTTAAGCACTTAGGTGGATTGGCCGACCCGTGTGCGCAGTGTGTTTCAGTTCGAATCGAGCATTGTATCGCAGGGGAAGCAAATCTGACAAGTCGTAACTTTCAATCTCTGCCGGATCCTTTTTCCGCGACGTGGCGGTTTATGACGGCCATGATGGATGCAAAAACCTCCTCGGGACCCTGCATCCCATCGACAGATGCCAAAAGCCGGCGTTGGCGATAATGTTCTATCAAGGGAGCCGTCTGCTGCTCGTAAACTTCCAACCTCGCTCGAATCGTCTCCTCTTTGTCATCGGCTCGATTTTCAAGCGACGCTCGTCTTAGTAACCTCTTCGTCAATTCTTCAGCCCCAGCCCGAAGCTCAAGCACTAAATCCAAAGCTAAATCGGTTGATGCCAAGTGTTCATCCAGCAATTCGGCTTGGACCAGCGTCCGAGGAAATCCATCCAATAAACACCCTTGCTCACAATCCGGCTCGCCGAGACGCTGCGCGACAATTCGCATCACCAGGTGATCTGGCGCTAATTCCCCAACATCAACATGACGAGAAATCCAGCGACCCAGTGCCGATTTTTGAGCTTGAACCTCACGAAGCATATCGCCGGTCGAAAGCTGAGGAATTCCAAGCATCTCCACCAGCTTTTTACACTGGGTTCCCTTGCCCGCACCCGGGGGCCCAATGAAGACAATTCGCATTCCTGGGAATCCTCACTCTTCATGGACCCGCAGCGGCTTGCTGCAGAACTAGGACTCGAGCAGCCCTTTATAGCTTCGCATCAGTAAGTGGTTATCGATCTTCTGAATCAAGTCGAATGCCACACTTACGGCAATCAGCAAACTCGTACCACCGTAAAACGACGCGACTGAGAATGGTATCGCCAACTGGATGTTTACCAGAATAGGAACAATAGCAACCAAAGCCAGGAAGCTTGCACCCACATAGGTAATTCGAAGCATCACCTTTTCAAGGTGATCGGCCGTTCGCTTGCCAGGACGATACCCAGGAATGAAGGTTCCGTGGTCCTTCAGATTCTCGGACATCTCCTTCGGGTTGAAGGTAATCGAGGTCCAGAAATAGCAGAAGAAGAAAATCATGACGATATACATCACCACATATAGCAGCGACTGTCCTGAGGTCAGACCACTAGCAATCATTGTCAGAAAATTAGCCACCGCGGACCACAGTGATCCCGGATTTTCCGGGTCAGCAAATCCGCTGGCAAGAAAACCAATCAACAACCCTGGAATCATCAACAAGCTGCTAGCAAAGATGATCGGCATTACGCCAGCTTGATTGATTCTAAGTGGCAAAAATTGTTTGGTGCCGCCGTAAACCCGCCGGCCGCGTACATGCTTAGCGCTCTGCGTCTGGATTCGGCGCTGTCCCATCGTGATGAAGACCACCCCGAAGACCACAGCGACGAAGAGAGCTGCCAGCACGATTAGCTTGTCCGGCCCAATCTGGCCAGAAGACCCCGAAAGTTCCGTGGTCATATTCTGCCGGAGCTCAAGCAGGGCTTGAGGCATCTGAGCAAGGATACTGGCCATGATCAACAAGCTGATCCCATTGCCAATCCCATACTCGTCGATCTGTTCGCCGAGCCACATCAGGAAGACTGTCCCACCAGTCATAATCGCCACTGCCGTGACGTACCATCCGAAGTGAAGATCTCCCGTTCCCGGGTAACAGAATTGGGGAAGGAAATCGACCGGGCCGTATCGCAAGAACATGATACTCTGCAAGACACACAAGAACACGGTCAAGTATCGCGTGTACTCGTTGATCTTCTTCATTCCCGTTTGCCCCTCCTTGCGGAGCTGCTCGATCGGTTTCCAGACACTGCCTAGTAGCTGAAACACAATCGAAGCGGAAATGTAGGGCATGATGCCCAAGCCGAAAATTGTAAGCTGCCTTAAGTCGGTAGCGGCGAAGACGGAAAAGCGTTCGAGGACGTCATCGACTGTATTGCCAGATCCACCTGGAAGAGCATTTACCATAGGCAAGGGAATCTGGTAGCCCACTCGGTAAATGCCTAGAAGTACCAGAGTCAGAATGATCTTCTTCCGAAGCTCCGGAATGGTAAAGACAACTCTCAGCTTTTCCAACATCGGGGTGGACTCCTGTCGTCGATTGCGATTCGGGCTTATTTACTAGACCGAAATGTCCATTCGCTGACTATTTCTTTTCCTTGGCAAGGTCGGCAACACGTTCCTTAGGAGTACGTCTGGCCTTAACCTCAGTAACAGTGCCACCGGCGGCTGTGATCTTTTCCTTCGCACTTCCAGAATAACGGTGTACCGCAAACTTGAGTGCTTTGTCAATTTCACCGTCGCCTAGAATTTTGATCTCGTCGAATCGCTTCTTCACCAGGCCTTTTTCTTTCAGGCTGGCCGGAGTCACTTCGTCCCCCGCCTCAAACACAGAAGCCACATCACTGACATTCAACGCGATCACGGTCAATCCAAAGCGATTGTTGAAGCCTCGCTTAGGAATACGCCGCTGCATCGGCAAATCTTCACCGACTTTGGCTGGATGACGCGAGTAGCCTCGACGCGACTTCTGACCGTCTTGACCACGTCCAGAGGTTTTGCCCTGCCCAGAAGCAGGACCCCGACCAAGCCGACGCTTCTTGCGGTGCTTTTTGATACCCTGATTAACTTGGTCTAATCTCATGACAATGTAACCCCACGCAAACGCTCAACTTCATCCCGAGTTCGCAGCTTTCTCAGAGCGTCAAACGTCGCCTTGACCAGGACGGAAGGATTATTGGAACTAAAGCTCTTGGTCAAAATATCTTTGATACCAGCCGCTTCGCACACAGCCCGCACGGCAGGTCCAGCAATAATACCCGTACCAGGGCTAGCAGGAACCAAAATAACTTTGGCTGCACCAAAAGTACCGATTGCTTGATGCGGAATCGTGCCATCTACCAGCGGAACTTCAACGGTATCTCGGTTCGCCTGTTTCTGTGCTTTTTGGACACTTGGTGGCACTTCATTGGCCTTACCATAGCCAAAGCCCACCTTACCCTTGCCATCGCCGACGACGACCAAGGCTGCAAAGCTAAATCGACGACCACCTTTTACCACGGCAGCACATCGCTTGATTTTCAAGACTCGCTCAATGGAGCCATCACCAGATTGTTCGCTTACATTGGCCACTTAATTGGCACTCCAAGTTTGGATCAAGGTTGATGTACGATTAAAACTCCAAGCCACCTTCGCGGGCTGCATCGGCAAACGCCGCTACTCGGCCATGGTATTTGCAAGTACCTCGGTCTAGTCGCACTGTTTTGACACCAGCCGCAACAGCCTTCTCAGCAATTGCCTTGCCGACAGCCGTAGCACCTTCGCAATTGCCACCATTGGCTGACGAGTTGCCTTGGTCCTTGGTTGAAGCCGAGGCAATGGTAACGGCAGCGCGCTTGGCAGCCATGGAGGCGCGGGGCGTCGCCGAGCGTGCAGCGGGCGAGCTCGAGGCAC
>JBCCEO010000007.1:0-31115 GCA_039030255.1 Planctomycetota bacterium
CTCGATGTCTCGAACAGCAACATGCACTAACAGGTCGATTGCACCGGCCAATAGGTAGACGTTGATGACTTCCTCGATTTGAGAAATTTCCTTGCACAGTTGCTCGTAGGAAATCTTGGCGTCCTGCCGGAGACGGATCGAAATCATCGCTTGAACGCCAACGCCCAAAGCCTGGGGGGACACCTGGGCATGGAAATTCTGGATGACTCCTTCTTCCTTAAGCTTTCTCACCCGTTCTAGGCAGGTAGAAGGGGCAATTCCGTTTTTTTCAGCTAAATCTTTGTTCGAAATCCGTGCGTTGTTCTGCAATTCTCGCAAAATATCGAAGTCTATTTGGTCAAAAGCCATATGGCGAACCCTTGGCTGCCGGTTGTTCGGTTTCGTGCGTTATTTTCGGAATCTTGTTAGTTAATGTGTGATAATGTGGCATTATATGCGATTATTGGATAGTATTCCAGTGTAATCGTCGATTGTGGTTGGTTTCTTGATCCAAGGATGCATTTACGATGTCAGCACAAGCTGTTAGCTCGCAGGTCGATCAACTTGAGTTGCTCAGGTTGATGTATCTAAGTCGTGAGGGAGACCGTCGCGAGGGGATTCTCCACCGGCAAAGCAAAGGGTGGTTCCAGGTCGCTGGTATTGGCCATGAAACGATGGCTACCGTTTCCTTAATGATGCACGATATCGACTACCTAGTTCCCTACTATCGCGATCGCGCAATGGTCCTCGCAAGAGGCGTAACCAACTACGACCTTGCTCTCGCGTATTTCGCCAAGCGTGAAAGCAGCAGTCGCGGCCGGCAGATGCCGGGCCACTACTCATCAAAGCAACACAAGGTTTGGAGTGTTGCCACGCCGACTGGTGTTACCGCCCTTCCAGCATGTGGTATCGCTTGGTCCTTGAAATTGCGAAAAGAGCCCGGGCTGGTGATCACAACTATTGGCGATGCAGCCGTTCGACAGGGAGAGTTTTATGAGGCGGTTTGTTTTGCTGTAGAACGCGATCTGCCCATCGTGTTCATTGTTGAAGATAATCGCTATGGCATCAGCACTTGCACGGATCAATTTAATCCTTTCAAGCTAAATATTTTCAACGACCAGCTTGGAATCCAGCACATTGATGCTCGCAGGCCCGAAGTGCTAGAGGCTGCCGCAAGTCAAGTGATGGACAAAGCCCGATCAGGCGGCGGGCCATCGATCATGGTTTGCGAAGTAGATCGACTTTGTAGTCATACCAGTAGCGATGATCATCGGGTTTATCGCCCATCGGACGAAATTTCGGAGCTCATGGATCGCGATCCAATTCCTCTGCTCGCTCAAAAACTCATCACTGAAGGGACGCTGTCCGAATCGCAATGGGATGACATGCAGGATGAGATCACCAAGCAAGTAGATTTGGATTACCAGCGTGCTGAACAAGCCGAAGATCCGGTGGCCGAAGAAGTTCTAGAAGATGTTCTTGGTGACCCTCCGCAGGCACAGCCGGTACCCAATCTCAAATCTGAAGGCGGAAAACTGCGAATGGTTGATGCGGTCAATCAAGTTTTTCATGCAGCGGTAAAGGAGAATCCTGAGGCGATTTTCTTTGGGGAAGACATTGAAGATCCCAAGGGCGGGGTTTTTGGGTTGACGCAGGGATTGTCGACTGCCCATCCGGACCAAGTGTTCAATTCTCCACTCGCTGAGGCAACCATCGTCGGCGTGGCTTGTGGTATGGCAAGCGTTGGAATGAAGCCCGTTTTCGAAATCCAGTTTGCCGATTTCGTAGCGCCTGCTTGGAACCAAATAAGTCAGAATCTAACGACCTTGCGCTGGCGTTCAGGGGGACAGTGGACTGCACCGGTTCTATTGTATGCTCCTTACGGAGCCTATCTGCCAGGTGGTTCGTTGTGGCATAGCCAGGCCAACGAGTCCTGGTTCGCGCACTTGCCAGGAATGCGCGTCGTCATTCCTTCGACGCCCGAAGATGCGGCGGGACTCATCGCTACATCTTTGAAAGCCGAAGATCCAATCGTGGTTCTGTTGCCCAAACACTTGATTCGCAGACCCTCTCAGTACGACGGTGAGGTTCAGCCAATTCCGCTAGGAAAAGCTGCCTTACGTCGGGAAGGAAAGGATCTGACGATATTGAGTTGGGCAAATTGCATGGAGTTGGCCATGGATGCGGCCGAAAAACTCGCGCCAGAAATTGACGCCGAAGTCATCGACCTTCGCAGTATCGTGCCATGGGATAAAGAAGCCATTCGGCAAAGTGTAGAAAAGACAGGTCGTTTGCTGATTGTGCAAGAAGAATCTGAATCTTGCAGTGTCGGACAGCTGATCATTAGTGAGCTGACGAGCAACGAAGATAGTTGGTACAGTTTTAAGACTGCACCAAGGATGATCTCCAAGCCCGATGTACATTGTGGTTACAACCCCATCTATGAATATGCGGTCCTTCCTTCTTTGGAAGCTGTAATCGAAACTGCAAATCAAATCATGGAAGAATAGGTATGGCTACAAAACCAATTATTATTCCTCAGCTGGGTGAGGGGTTGCAGGAAGCTCGATTGATGCGATTTCTAAAGCAGCCTGGCGAATCTGTTAAACGCGATGAGCCTCTTTTTGAGATGGAAACCGACAAGGCTGTTACCGAGGTCGAGTCGCCCTATGCTGGGATTATGAAGGAATGGCTTGTCGAAGAAGACACCGTTTTGGATATAGGTGCAGAAATTGGCACGATGGAAGTCGAGGGGGCGGATGCTGAGGAGCCCGTGGCAGGGGCTTCTCCGGAGCCGGAATCAACGGTTTCCGATGCCACAGATTCCACGCAAGAATCCGCGAAGGAAACTCCAGCGGAGCAGAAGCCTGCAGACATCGAAGGCAGTGTACCTATCCCGCCTAGAACGCGTCGTTACATCAAGGAAAAAGGTCTCGAAGCTGTGGCCGGCCAGATCCCTGCTTCGGGCAAGCGATTGACCGAAGAAGACGTGGACCGCTACTTGGCGGACCAGTCAGGAGCTGCCTCTGCAAGTGAAATCGCGGCGGGCTATTCGGAGACCGAACTTCCGAGTGCTCAACAAACACTCAACTATCGTATGGCTCGTGGAGTGCAAGTTGTTGTGCCGGCTGTGTTGGAAACGGATTTGGATTGGCGGAATATTCAGACTTGTCGCGATAAAACTCGAGACGTCGGTGGGCCGACAAGTTTTGCAATGGTGCTTTGGTGTGTCACGAAAGCGATGGCCGATCATGCTCCGCTGCGAAGTTCATTGTCGGCGGATGGAAAAACCTTGCGGACTTATAGGCACGTAAATTTAGGCGTGGCTGTCGGACTCCCTGGCGATCAGCTGGTCACTGCCGTGGTTCGCGATGCCGACACATTGACTCAGACCGACTTCTTCGCCAGCCTCTCTAGCAGCATCGATTCAGCCAGAAACGGCAAGGATCAAGTTGACGCGACAACGACTGTTTCTGTTTCCAATATTGGCGCTACCGACATGCGTGCAGGAGTTCCGGTGGTCGTGGCTCCAGCCGTGGCAACGTTGGCCGTTGGACAAGTCCGCCCAATCGCCGTCCAAGAAAAAGACTTGGTTGTTTTTCACCCATTTGCTTCGGTGACGATGAGTTTTGATCATCGGCTTATGAATGGAATTGGTGCTTCCAATTTTCTAGGCGATGTTCGAAAGTATGTTGCTGAATTTACTCTCGAATAATGCTTGTGCTTGATTTTTGCAAGCCTTCGACTCA
Organism: Planctomycetota bacterium; assembly: GCA_039030255.1. Classification (GTDB taxonomy): domain Bacteria; phylum Planctomycetota; class Planctomycetia; order Pirellulales; family Pirellulaceae; genus Aureliella. The sequence continues at coordinate 3,729 of JBCCEO010000007.1, forward strand.
TGTCGATTTCCCTTTTTTTCCCCGTGCATGTAGACTCGAGAGCGAAAGTTTGAACCGGTGAGAGATGTTGTAATTGCTTCAATCGCGAGAACTCCAATTGGCTCTTTTCAAGGCGAATTGTCTACCTTGCCTGCGGTCGACTTGGGGGCATTGGCCATCAGCTCAGCACTAGAGCGGTGTGGAGTGGCGCCCGAGGAAGTGAACGAAGTGCTGATGGGACAAGTTCTATCGGCCGGTGTTGGCCAAGCACCTGCGCGGCAAGCGGCCTTGGGAGCAGGCCTGCCAAACTCCGTGCCTTGTACCACAGTCAATAAAGTATGCGGTTCAGGACTCAAGACAGTCATGCTTGCGAGGCAGGCGATCGTTTGCGGTGCCGCAGATATCGTGGTCGCTGGCGGCATGGAATCGATGAGTTTGGCTCCTTATCTACTCCCGGATGCACGTGCTGGAAATCGAATGGGCAACAAGCAAGTCGTTGACGCGATGATGCATGATGGCCTCTGGGATCCTTACGGCGACTCGCCAATGGGCAACTATGGCGATGTCTGCGCGGCTGAGAAGGGGTTTTCCCGAGAAGCCCAAGACGAGTACGCAATTCGCAGTTACGAGCGCGCGATCGAAGCATCCAATTCAGGCTTTTTCAACGAGGAAATCGTTGAGGTTTCCATTCCAGTGCGGCGCGGTGAAGCAGAAGTGGTTTACGAGGATGAAGAGCCTGGGCGTTTTCGACCCGACAAAATCTCAAAGCTTCGTCCCGCCTTCGGCAAGGAAGGCACTGTTACCGCTGCCAATGCTTCAAAAATTTCCGACGGAGCGGCGGCCGTCGTTCTGATGAGCCAAGAGGAAGCTGAACGACGCGGCAAGAAGGGTTTGGCCCGGATTGTTTCTGACGCTTCCTTCGCACATCAACCTGAGTGGTTTACGACTGCTCCTTCCGGCGCGATGAAGAAGGCTTTGAGCCTTGCGAAATTGGATGCAGCTGCCATCGATCATTATGAAATCAATGAGGCTTTCGCCGTTGTAGCGATGGCTGCGATTGCAGAATTAGAGCTGGACGATACTAAGGTCAATCCTCTCGGTGGCGCAGTTAGCCTCGGACACCCCATCGGTTGCTCTGGGACTCGTGTGCTGGTGACGCTATTAAATGCGATGGAACAGGAAAGCAAAAAATTCGGATGTGCTTCGTTGTGCATTGGCGGTGGCGAAGCCGTCGCGATGGTTGTTGAGAATACACGCTGATTCTGTCTGAATGGGCCCTGGCGGAGAAACAAAAGAAAATGGAATTGAAAAAGATCGGAGTCATCGGGGCCGGCCAAATGGGAGCTGGCATCGCGCAGGTCGCCGCCCAACTCGGGGCGGAGGTTGTCGTAACTGACGTGGATGAAGCACGCCTCGACGTGGGCAGGCAAGCCATCAGCAAATCGCTGGGGCGCTTGGTGAAGAAGGAAAAGTTGAGTGCTGAGGAAATGGAGCAGACGCAAGCTCGAATCACTTGGTCGACTCAATTATCCGATCACTCTGGAGGAAAGCTCGTGGTGGAAGCGGCTCCTGAGATCGAAGAACTCAAGTGCCAGATTTTCAAGGAGGTCGAAAGTCACTGCGGGGAAGACTCGATTCTTGCCAGCAATACTTCCTCGATTTCGATTACTCGTCTAGCATCTGTTCTGAAGCGTCCCGAGCGATTCATTGGCATGCACTTTATGAATCCTGTCCCGATCATGCCCTTGGTCGAAGTGATACGTGGGGCAGCTACAAATGATATGACATGCAGTTCGGTTCTTTCCTTGGCAAAAGAGCTCGGCAAGACGACAACCGTGTCGCAGGATTATCCTGGGTTCATTTCCAACCGAATTCTGATGCCCATGATCAACGAAGCGTTCTTCGCACTTATGGAAGGCGTTGGAACTGCAGAAGACATTGACAAGACACTGACCGCTGGGATGGGGCACCCTATGGGCCCGCTAACGCTGGCTGACTTCATCGGCTTGGATACTTGTTTGTCGATCATGGAAATCTTGCACGGCGAACTCGGTGATACCAAATACCGACCCTGCCCCCTTCTGCGGCGCTACGTAGCCGCGAAGTGGTTGGGCAAGAAGTCTGGAAGAGGCGTTTACAATTACGCGGATGAAGGAGCGGCATGATGGCGGAGGACCAGTTGCTGCAAGAAAATCGGGGCTCGATTCGGATACTGAAAATTAATCGTCCAAAAGCCTTGAACGCACTCAATGTCGCCTTGATCGAAGAATTGCATCGTGAAATGCAGGTTGCGGAGTCCACGAAGGAAGTGCGTGTAATCGTGCTTACGGGCACGGGGGATCGAGCTTTCGCAGCTGGAGCAGACATCACCGAGTTGGAAGCGATGCCGCCTCTGAAAGCTCAGCAATACAGCAGGCGTGGTCAGGATTTGATGCAATATATGGAGTCGATGTCGATTCCTGTGATCGCTGCAGTAAACGGATATGCCTTTGGTGGTGGTCTGGAGTTGGCGCTTGCTTGCGACTTTATCTATGCAGCCGAGAGTGCCAGATTTGGTTTGGTCGAAGCAGATCTGGGGCTCATCCCAGGTTATGGCGGTGTAGCGCGACTTGCTAGGCGGATTGGTGAAGCGGCGGCCCGCGAAGCTCTGTACACCGCTCAGCGTTTTAGTGCTCAGGAATCGCTTCGACTTGGGCTAGTAAATCGAGTTGTGGCCGATGAATCACTTTTGGACGAAGTACTCGAAGTTGGAAGCGGGATTGCCCAAAGGAGTCCTGCCTCGATTCAAATCTTAAAATCTTTGCTAAACTCGACCCGGAATCGCGAACCGCAAACGATCGCAGAATTGGAGAGTCAAGCTTTTGGGCTGACTTTTTCTGACGCCGATGGGCAGGAGGGGATTCGAGCCTTTATGGAAAAACGCAATCCGGTTTTTAGTAGCCAAAGAGAGCTGTAGTTTGAGAACATCGGTCCGCCTGGCGAAGGCAAATAGCATTGACGACAAATAGCGAAAGCCATTCATGGGATATGAACAAATAGTTGAGACAACGCTTCGCTCGCTCACCGATCAGCTACTGGAGCAAGAATCGCAGATTCGAGATGGGGCGGGCGAAAAAGGCCGCGCTCGGCAAGAAAAGCTCGGGCGACTCACCGCTCGAGAGCGGATTGAGCAATTGCTAGATCCGGGCAAGGAGTTGATGGAGCTCAATCTTTGGGCCGCTCATGGCATGTACGATCGCTGGGGAGAGGTGCCTGCAGCGGGTGTGATCACTGGAATCGGGGCGATTCACGGGCGACCATGTATGATCGTGGCCAATGACGCCACGGTAAAGGCTGGGGCATTTTTTCCACAGACGGTGAAGAAGGTAATTCGAGCGCAGAACATCGCCTTTCGTTGTGCATTGCCGATTGTTTACCTCGTTGATTCTGCAGGCGTCTTTTTGCCTATGCAGGATGAGATCTTTCCGGACGATGACGATTTTGGGCGAATCTTCCGAAACAACGCAGTCTTATCCGCTGCGGGGCTGCCACAATACGCGGCGATCATGGGAAACTGCGTCGCGGGCGGGGCCTACTTGCCCGTGCTCTGCGACAAGATCCTGATGACTCAAGGCAGCGCTCTATATCTTGCTGGTCCCTCACTGGTGAAAGCAGCAATCGGCCAAGTGGTGGATGAAGAAGAACTTGGTGGCGCCATGATGCACTCGGAAGTTAGCGGGACCGTAGATTTCTTTGAACCCGACGATCCTACATGCTTGGAGCGTACACGTACTTTAGTCGAGACTTTGCCTGCAGAGCGCTATGTATCACTGGCCGACGACGCTGGTATAGCTCCTGAGCGCGACGCGAATGATCTTTATGACATAGTCTCGAGTGATGGACGCAAGGAATATGATGCTCGGGATGTCTTGGCCTGCGTCGTCGACGGCGAATCAATTCAGGAATACAAGCAGTACTATGGTCAGACCTTGGTGACTTGTTACGCCAAAATCGGCGGTCGTTCCGTCGGGGTTATAGCCAATCAGAGGCAGCGTACAAAGTCGGCTCAAGGTGGAATTCAAGTTGGTGGTGTCGTCTACGCGGAGAGCGCTGATAAAGCCGCACGTTTCGTCATGGATTGCAATCAAGTTGGATTGCCGATCGTCTTCCTTCAAGATGTTACCGGCTTTATGGTCGGTCGTGATTCTGAGCAAGCTGGTGTTATTCGAAGTGGTGCGAAACTAGTCAACGCGATCAGCAATTCGCGGGTTCCAAGGCTAACGGTGATCACTGGCGGCGCCTTTGGTGCGGGCACTTATGCGATGTGTGGCAAAGCATTTGATCCTCACTTTGTCTTTGCATGGCCCAGCGCGCGTTATGCAGTGATGGGAGGAGCTCAAGCCGCCAAAACGCTAGTGGCACTTGAGAAGCGGCAAGCAGAGCGTCAGCAAGCTTCCCTTTCGGAAGACGAACTTGCCCAATTGCAACAGCGAGTTACGGAGGACTACGAACGTCAAACAGACATTCGTTATGGGGCTGCACGTGGGTGGGTCGATGCTATCATCGCGCCCCATCAAACGCGGGAAACTCTGATCCAAGCACTTGCGTACGCCACGCGTCAGCCGCCGGAGGCAGCGTTTTACGGCGGGGTGATGCAAGTATGAAACCTTGGTATTCCATCTGGCATCAATCCCGAAAGGTGGTGGGCTCGTGAAGGAAGCGATCCGAGTTGCGAACGTGCAAGCCTTTTGGGGCGACTATTCCCAGGCCGCAGCCGACATGTTGCACCTGGCTCCTGAGGTGGACTATCTCACGATGGACTACTTGGCCGAAGTTTCAATGTCGATCTTGGCCAAGCAAATGCGAAAGCACGAAGGCTTAGGCTACGCCAGAGATTTCATCAAGGTCATCGAATCGGCAGCTCCCTATTGGCGCGATGGATCGAAAGTGAAAATCATCTCCAATGCCGGTGGTCTCACGCCAAAAGCCTGCGCCGAGCGATGCGCCGAAGTGCTTCGAGAAGCTGGATGTCGTGGCAAGAGAATAGGTATCGTCTCAGGCGACGGTGTCTTAGATCAAATGCAGACTAATGCTGCGAACACGGACTTCAACAACCTCGACTCCACGCAGTCCTTGCAAGAATCAGGCGTCGAGCTATTGACTGCGAACGCTTACGTCGGTGCAAAGCAGATTGTCGAGGCGTTAGACGCAGAAGCAGACCTCATTATCACTGGTCGTGTGGCGGATCCAAGTATGGTGGTTGCCCCCTGCTTGTTTGAGCATGGTTGGGCCTGGGGGGATTACGATCGGCTGGCAGGCGCAACGGTTGCAGGGCATTTGATCGAATGCGGGACGCAAGTAACCGGGGGCATCAGCACGCACTGGATGGAGTTAGAAGAAGTTGCCAACATTGGCTATCCGATCGTAGAGATAGACGCCAGCGGTGGATGTGTCGTGACAAAGCCCGCTGGTACGGGTGGCAGAGTAGATCAACGCAGTGTCAAAGAGCAGTTGCTGTACGAGTTGGGAGATCCGGGGCATTATTTGAGTCCAGACGTCGAGGTTTCATTCTTGTTGCTTGAACTCGCGGACTTGGGGCAGGATCGAGTGGGTGTCTCCGGGGCTCGTGGCAGTGCCCCGCCAAGCACACTCAAAGTCAGCGGCACCTACCAAGCAGGGTATCACACATCTGGAAGTCTCACGATATACGGGCCCGATGCCGCTCTCAAGGCCCAGCGAGCCGGAGAAGTGGTAATGGCGCGGCTGGCGGAAAAAGGAATGAGCCCGGAAGAATCGCGGATCGAGTGTATTGGGGCGGGCGCGATTGCCCCGCTACCGCATTCCGTCTCGGAAGTTGTGCTACGCGTCTCGTTGGGCGATTCGCGGCGCGAAGTACTGCAGCAATTTGCGACAGACTGGGTTTCGCTGGTTTGTTGCGGTCCTCCAGGAACTACAGGTTACGCTGGAGGGCGTCCGAGGGTTCATGAAACAATCGCTTATTGGCCATGCCTAATTTCGCAGCAAAATGTAACTCCGTCCATGGAAATCCTTGAAGTATGACCAGCCCAGCAACGCAGCGCATTCGTTTGGACTCAATTGCTTACGCACGCAGCGGAGATAAAGGTTGCAACGCTAACATTGGCTTGATCGCACACAGTTCTGAAGGCTACGAGTTACTTTGTGATCTGGCTACTGAACATCGTGTGTTGCAGCACTTTGCTCATACTCCCGTAAAACGAGTCCAACGCTTCGAATTACCCAATCTTTGGGCTCTCAATTTCATTTTGTTCGGAGTACTTGGAAAAGGTGGAAGCCAATCTTTGGCGATCGACGCTCAAGGTAAAGCACTTGGGCAAGTTCTCTTAATGATGGAATTTGAGCTGACGCCTGAACAAATCGCCTCGGCCCTTCCGCCTGTACGCGGCTAGTAAAGAAAGCATATCCGAATTACGGAAAGTTGAAATAGATGTCCGAAACTCTGGTACAAGCCGAAGCTCTGCAAGCTGGCGTCACATTGCTCACGCTTAATCGGCCAGACAAGCGAAACGCACTAAGTGGCCAACTGATGCGTGATTTGATTGAAGCGGTTCGCAAGGTGGAAGCCGATGAAAACCAGCGTGTCCTGATACTACGCGGTGCCGGCAAAGTGTTCTGCGCAGGACTGGATTTGGCCGAAGCCAAGGCAGCGACCGATCCTCGTGAGTCGGCCGAGTTGGTGGGCGAAATGCTTCGAACCGTCTACGAAACTCCTTTGATTACAGTGGCGGCTGTGCACGGAGCGGCGATTGCCGGAGGAGCAGGACTCATGTCTGCTTGCGACTTCGTGATCGGCGAAGAAGGGAGCAAAATCGGTTATCCAGAGGTCCATAGAGGGTTAGTCGCCGCGCTTGTCCTTGGTCTACTGTGTACTCAGGTGCCACGTCGTGTAGCGCGAGAGCTGTTGCTTCTCGGCGAAATAATTGACGCAGAGCATGCAGCGCAGATTGGGTTGATCACGCAGACTTGTCCAGTCGATGAATCTCAGTCGTTGGCCAAGCAAGTAGCCAGAAAAATACTACTTGGTGGGCCCAAGGCTGTGCGATTGTCCAAACAAGCTCTGAACGATTTTAGTGGCCAAAGCTTTCGAGATTCCTTAGCCAGCGCGTTGGATGGTCACTTGGCCGCTCGTGACTCCAGCGAGTCGCAAGAAGGATTCGCAGCCTTTCTCGAAAAGCGGCCGCCGAGCTGGCAGCCAACGGATTAATCGTTCCAGCTATGTCGCCGAATTGACATCGCCAAATCGGAAAACGCGCAATTTATTTTTTACTTCAAAGATCGAACCAAACTTTCGAATTTCAAATGACCAACTACCAATCTGACGACAATAGCCTGCAGCCCATTGATGAAGTAATTCTCGCTTTGGCTGAGTACGCCTTATTGGATCTCCAAGTAAGCGATGAAGCCCTTGACACGATTCGCTATTGCACGATGGACGCACTGGGTTGTGGCATGTTGGCGCTGGCCGATCCGCATTGCCCACGTGTACTCGGGCCGCTTGTTGAAGGTGCGGAAATGTCGAATGGTGTTTTGGTTCCCGGTACAAATTGGCGTTTAGATCCAGTGCGGGCGGCTTTCAATGTCGGAGCAATCGTACGTTGGCTCGACTTCAATGACACTTGGCTAGCCGCAGAGTGGGGCCACCCTTCAGACAACCTCGGAGGTTTGTTACCAGTAGCTTCCTACTTATCGCAACTCCAAGCTGGGCTTGGATCGAGTAGTTCCATTGCTGGCAAGTCATTTACGTTCCGAGATTTGCTGGTTGCGATGATTAAGGCCTATGAGATTCAAGGTGTGTTGGCCTTGAACAACTCCTTCAATCGCGTGGGCTTGGATCATGTCTTGCTCGTCCGGGTTGCGACCACGGCTGTCACCGCAGCAATGCTTGGAGGCAACAAAGATCAAGTCGTAAACGCAATTACCAATGCCTTTGCAGATGGTGGAGCCCTGCGTTCCTACCGCCATGCTCCAAACACAGGTTCTCGCAAGAGCTGGGCAGCAGGCGATGCGACGAGTCGTGGAGTTTGGCTGGCGTTGATGGCTTTGCGTGGAGAAATGGGCTATCGCAGTATCCTGACTGCACCCAAATGGGGTTTTTGTGACGTTCTATTTGGCGAAAAGCCAATTCGGCTTGAAAGAGAGCTGGGTTGCTACGTGGCAGAGAACATACTTTTCAAAGTTTCATTTCCAGCGGAGTTCCATGCTCAAACAGCAGTAGAGGCTGCGGTTCAGTTGCATCCTCAAGTTGCAAATCGCTTTGATGAGATCGAACGCATCGAACTTCGCACTCAAGAGTCCGCTGTACGTATCATTAGCAAGTCGGGTCCGCTGCACAATCCGGCCGACCGAGACCATTGTTTGCAGTACATGGTTGCGATTGGCTTGCTTCACGGAGATTTGGCTGCCGAGCACTACGAGGATGATTGTGCTGCCGACCCGCGAGTAGATCAACTTCGGAGTTTGATGCAAGTCGCTGAAAATGAATCATACACGGTCAGCTATCTTGATCCTGAGAAGCGTTCTATTGCAAATTCTGTGTGCGTGCACTTCAAAGATGGTAAGGCAACTGAAACGGTCGAGATCGAGTACCCTCTTGGACATCGTCGGCGACGTGACGAGTCCAAGCCTGTTTTGCACAAGAAGTTCTATGATGCGTTGGCTACTCGCTTCTCGACGGAGCAGTGTGACAAGCTTTCGCGCTGGACGACCGAGCCAACTTGCTTCGACGACCTGCAGGCTCATGAACTTGCCGAGCTGTTTCTAGCAGACTAGTTTGTTACGCAGCATCTTACCGCTTGCGCGACGCCTGCGTTGGGACGTCCTACCGAACTATTCCGCGTCATCCGGCTTGGCCCGCGACGGCTCGGATTGTTGGCCAACTGTATTCACCGTGACGACAGCGTAGCGATGCTTAGTCGTGGTTGCGCCCAAGTCGACGTATTCCATCTTTTTCAAGGGTTGAACCGGTGTGTCGCTGTACAACAAGTTTTGAAAAAGCTGCCGACCAAAGCGGTTTGTTCCGCCCGTGACCTCTGCGAGTTCTATGCCATCGCGCAGAATGACAAACTTCTCGATGCCGCTCTGCAAGTCGGCCTTTGCACGCCATCGCAATCGATTTCCTTCGAGGATGACATCTGTCGGCGCTGGCGGTGGTGAAGCATCAGCAACTTGCGTGTCCTTGCGAAACGCGATCCAATCTCTTGCAATGTCGGCATCTGGGAGCCAGCTCATGGTGAGCGGATCGCCTGCGAATTCCATTGCTGGAATTGCCTTGGATCCAGTCGACTCCGCTAGCCAAGCATCTTTGGAATTGATCTTGCGCAGTGGCTTGCCGGGTGTTTTCGGCAGACGCAATGAAAGACATTTGTCTAGCCAGGGAATGGCCAAGTACCGCGAGTTGCCGCATTCGTGGGCCGTCAACGGATCGATGGCGACACCAAGCAATCCGCCGCTCCCACGAACTTTGTCAAAGAAGTCCACGTTGGCTGGCCACACACGAGCGAAGCGTCCATCTTTGACCGTTACTCCTTCTTTTGTTCCCGGATTGCACATCATTGGGACCTGCAAGGCGGCTTGGGACAGCTTATGTGGTTTAATTGCCAAGCGGTCTGGGTTCACCTCAAACAGAGGTACTCCTGAACGCAACCAAGCGGCGGCGATTCGTTCCGGTTGCGTCATTACCATTCCACCGCACCAATGTCCACCGCCGCTATGTCCCCAGAGGGCAAGCGGAAGATGCGGCATTTCCGGGTGACCGGACTGTTTTGCCAAGTCCTCTAGAGCTTTGTCGAAGGCTGCGGCAGAACCGTTGCGTGGATCGCACCACATCTGGCAATCTGCTAGCTGCGGTTGTTCATAGGCCGGAGAAAGCAATGCACAGTCGTGGGCTTCGGCTAAGGCTTGCCAGTGCAAGTCGAAGGCGCCGGTCAGGCCCGAACTGCAAGAACCCTCACCGCAACCATGCTGATGCACTACAATTCCACGCAACTGCTCGACGCCTGGCGGGAGCCAAGCTGTGTATTGCACCGGGAAGATCAGTTCGCCTTCTACTTTCGACGCCTCGTAACGCACTCGGTAGTACGGCGGTTTGGCCTCAGGAAACACATCGTAGGGAGAGTTCTGGGCTAAAACCTCATGTGCAACTAATGAAACAGCTGCGGAAATCAGAATAGTGGCAAAGCGAACAAGTGATAGCATGCGAGCATTCGGGAAAAGACTTGCCTAAGGATCGGTTGCTGCTGAAATTTACTTGGCCGGAACAGGTGGTTTGACGATGACCGGTGGAGCCGGCTTGGGCCGCAATTCGGCAGTCACTGCCAAAAGGGTGTCGGGAGCCATAACTTTGCGGATCATTTCATGAGCCGGTTGAATTGTCACACGATCAGGTTCCATGTGGTAAATGAAGACTGGATGCAAGCTGGAAAGGATTTTCTTCAGGTCGCCCAATTCGACTAGGGATCCATCGAGTCGATAGAATTCGACGCGATCCAGGTCAACCGCTTTGGGCTTACGGCCAGCAGGAACGCGCGTGTTGTAGGTGCGTTCTTGTTGCTCCTGCTTACGAACCGGAAAATTCATCTTGACGATGACTTCCTCTCCATCCACTACCTCTAAAACTTTCTTTTCTTCGTTGACCGTCCTTGTTACGTTGACGGTTCGTGTTTGTTGTTCGAAACGGTAGCTATCAACCATAAAGATGGCTTTGGGGCGCTTTCCGCGCGTATCCAGCTTGGCTTCCGCCAGATTATAGAGCGAGTAAAAACGAGCCGAGTTTCTGAGTTCGTCCACCTTAGCTGCTTGTGCTCGTACGGCGCCACCAATTGGCATCGCGAGTTCACGAACATTGATTGCTTGAGCCTGCGCCTTCAACTTGAGGATCGCAGCTTCCTTTTCTTTTTCATTCTTGCGCTCGGCTAATTTTGCCGCTTCTGCTTTCGCAGCCGCCTTGGCCTTCGCCTCGTCTTCTTGCGCCTGCTGGGGCTTGGCCGTGGCGGTCGCAGCCGTATTCCGCTCTTGGCAGAATGCGGGGCCAGTAATAAGGAGAATCAAGATCGCAGCAGGCAAACATTTGTTGATGTACATCAGACTGAATATCCTCTTGTTTCCGAGCATCGAGCTACCAAAACCGCGAGAAGATCTACGCAACTGGAATGCACCGGGATAAGGCAAAGTATGGCCAAAGTGTCAGCTGTAAACGGTCACAAATCCGAAAAGCTTTTGCAGCTCTATGGAACGCTTCATACCTGAGAATTAAGCGCCCCGAACCGGATCCATTGTAACGCCAAACAGCTGCAGAATATCGATTTCTAACCTACCAAAAGCTCAATTGCTTGCCCACGTCGGGTTGTTTTGGTTTGCCAATCTCAGCTTGGTAGCTCTGCGAATTACAGCGATTCGAATCTTATATCCCACCGAACAACGCTTTTGGCTTGGCATTCTCAAACTTTGCCAAGGAATCGAAGCAGGTACCTACAATGAGGGAAGTTGGCTTGGTAATATGACGGGTCTTCTTAGGAACACTTTTAGAAAGAAAATCTATGATCATCTACGGCTCGCGAATGTACTTCAAGGAAGATACTGTCAGGTCCTTTAGCGAATGCGAGCACTGTGGAACCTATGGTCCTAAAATCAGCTACAAAGCCAAAAAATTCGGACACATCTACTTCATACCCTTGATACCGATGGGTGCACGATCGCAAATCCTACGCGAGTGCAAGGCTTGTGATATGGGCATTCACATGCCCGTCGCTGAAATGGAGCCACGCATTGCTGAGCTAGGAGAGCAGTTCAAAAACTGGATTATGGAAGTGCAGCAAGGCAACAACACGGTCGAGCCAGCACCCGGCGAAGATCCACTGAATGTGGGGCTGCTCATTTCCGGCATCCTCAACGATATGTACTGCCTCAAGGAAATCGAAGGCATTGAGCACATTGCCAAGATTCTTCTCGATCAGAATATGCAATACGAGCACGATTTGGTTGCAGGACACTGGTTTGAGATTGTTGGTGATCTTAATCGCGCAGCGACTAGCTTTGAGTCGGCTCATAAGGTCAATCCTGACGACTCCATTCCGCTATTCTTACTTGGGCGTGCTTGTATACGACAAGGCAATGCGGCGGGGGCAGAAGCGGCCCTCCAGAAATACATTGAGTTGGAACCGGATGATGTTCAACCATGGATTGAGCTCGCAACCCTATACGAGGGCAAAAGCGACTTTCCCAACATTGTCCGCACTTACGACCAGATCTTCACCATGCTTCCTGATACGCTCAGCAATCGTGGCATGAAGAAGATCTACAAGAAAGCCTGTAAGAAGTCAGGCCAGCAAGGCAAGTTCCTCGACAAGATTTAGAGCGTTAATGCACGCGGTTTTGAAGCAAAATGAACAGTCGCTCTCGCGATCCCACGAAGGCATCCGAGAACGCAGTTTTCCGATTCGTTCGCAGCGGCCATTTGTGCAGGCTCAGTGCTCCTAGCAGACATATTGCGGCCGTTTGTGGACAGATTGCGAGCATCGTCCGCTTATTCGTCCATTAGAGCCATTTGGACCTTGATGATATGGGAGGAGCATTCAAAGAATGCCGCCAGTACTTTGGGGTCAAACTGCGAACCGCCTAAGTTTGCTAGGATCTCAAAACATTTCTGTCGCGGAAGTGGATCCTTGTATGGTCTCTTGCTCGACAGAGCATCGAAGACGTCGGCAACAGCGGTGATACGACCTTCGATCGGGATATCCTCGCCGGCTAGTCCCAGCGGATACCCCGTTCCATCCCAGTGCTCATGGTGGGTTTGTGCGATTCTCGCAGCCATCGTCAGCAGCGGAGAGTTTTGGATATGTAGAATACTCCCGCCAATTTTTGTGTGGGAGCGTAATAGTTCCTTCTCTTTTGCTTCAAAGGGTGAAATGATGCTCTTGCCCAAAGCACAGTGTTTCTTCATCACTGTGTATTCGTCTTCGTCCAACTTCCCCGGCTTAAAGAGAATATTATCTGGAACACCAATTTTGCCGACGTCATGAAGCTGAGCTGCCTGTTGCAACATTTCAGCTGCCTTCTCTTTCCAACCGAGTTGTCGAGCAATAATTGCAGCGTAACATCCAACGCGAATGACGTGATTCCCAGTTTCATTGTCGCGATGCTCGGCAGCACGCGCGAGGCTTAGAATGATTTGTTTTCGAGACTCGAAAAGTTCTTTGGTACGCTTTCTTACCGTTTCCTCTAAGATCTGCTTTTGTTTTCCAAGTGCATCGAAATGCGATTTTACAGTGAGCGAGTTTCGGACTCGTGGAATCAATTCGGCCGGTTCCACGGGCTTGGTAAGGAAATCGTTCGCTCCAAGTTCCAATGCTGCTTGCTTGATATTCTGATCTGCTTCCGCCGTCAGGATGACGACTGGAATGCGACAAAGAACTCGATCCAAGTTAATTGCGTGGAGGATTTGCAAGCCGTTGACATGCGGCATGTTGATGTCGAGAAGAATCAAGTCCGGCTTTTCTTGTTGAGCCAGCCCCAGTACTTTTCTTGCGTCCGTACAAGTTGAAAATGAAGTGTAGCCAGCACGTTTAAGGTGCTGTCGGACAATGAGAACGTTCGCCTCTTCGTCGTCAACGATGAGGATCTTACACGACTTGATGTGCGACTCCATCTGTTGATGCTCAGCCCGGACAACCTGTCGTTGTGAACCCTGGATCGCGCGAACAATTTCAACGGCTCGACTGCTAAGTCCCGATGTTGGGCTCGCTTGATTGGGAGCCGATTCTTGCGCAGGCGGCTTCGTTGCAGGGACGGGCGCCTCTACGATTGGCTCAACGATTCCGTTTGAAGATGCTAGGTCCATTTGCTTGTCGTAATTACAGTGCTCGAAACCCTTAGGGGTGCATAACAAAAAGTAGTACAGTGGTTGAGCCGGTGATTCGCCACAGATTTATTTTTAACGCGAATAATCAAGTATTTGTAAAACGCGACGAGAATTCATTCCCTATGGATCTTATCGATAATTCAGATTGAAACGAAGAAATGGATGAGAGTTTCTAGACCAAACAAACCGCCTCAGCAGATTTCGATTCCGTCGTAGGCATAGCAAAGACCGAGATAAGTCCGAGGATCAATTTGAGGGCTGAACCACAGGCTTCCATGTCATTCTCGGATGCCGATTTTTCGAGCTGCTTGGCTGGCGCAGTTAGTTTGCCAAGTCCTACCGTTCCTGCAGCGCCTTTGAGCCAATGTCCTTGACTCTTCAATCCCTCGAAATCCTGTTCATGCAGCATTTGGGTCATCTGATCTACGCGTGCTGGCAGGTCTTCCACGAATTTTTCCACGATCTTGCGAAATTCTTCGTCGTCCATTGGGAGTGTTGTAGTCCAAGCATCCAGCTTCGGAACGGTCTGTGGCTTCGCAGAAGGCTCTGCAGCTTTCTTTTCTTTCTGACTAGGTAGCCTTTTGTTCGAGCTGCCCAAGTATTCCTCGGAGAAACCGAGGTGAACCCCAAGCAATTTCACGAGTTCATCAATCTGAATTGGCTTCTGCAGGAATGCGGTGCATCCTGCATCATGACACTTCTGACGATCGCCTTGCATTGCGTTTCCGGTCAGGGCGATGATTGGTAGACTAGAACCGCCTTGCCTCAGAAGTTGGGTCGCCGTGTAGCCGTCCATCACGGGCATTTGCATGTCCATTAGAACTACGTCGATCGTTGGTTCCGATTCAATTCGTTGAATTGCTTCTTGGCCGTTTGCCGCTTCAAGGACTCGAATGCCATGTTTTCGAAGCACGAGGGAAACGATGCTTCGGTTTGTTTCACCATCGTCTACTACCAAGACTGTACCTGTGTTGAGCTTGCGCATCTTCGAGCTTCCCGAAGACTTGGATTGAGCCTTGACCAAGTTTAGACAACCGGTTTGATCGAGCAACTGTGTAGGATTGCTCACCACCAAGGGTATCCGCACGATAAAGTTGGAACCAACGCCTATTTTACTTTCAGCGCGTATCTCACCGTCCATCGCTTCGACAAACTTCTTGCTGATAGATAGACCAAGTCCTGTTCCGCCAAACTTTCTTGTAACGGAGGTATCTGCCTGACTAAACGCCTCAAAAATCTTGGAGCACTGTTCGTCAGTCATCCCTATTCCAGAATCAATGACATGGAATTCCAATGTGTCATTGTCGAAACCACATCGAAGTTTCACTCCGCCTTTCTCAGTAAATTTGATTGCGTTTCCTATTAAATTGATAAGAACCTGACGGAGCCGCATTGAATCACTTTCGGCGTTCTGCGGAATGCTCCCCACGACTTCATAATTGAGCGAGATGCCTTTTTCCTTTGCCCGAGCCGATAGAACGTGTATCGTTTCATGCAAGAGCATAGGTAGGGAAAACTCTCTAATTTCGAGTTCCAACTTACCAGCCTCGACTTTTGATAAATCCAAAATGTCGTTGATAAGCTCGATCAAGTGATTGCCGCTTGAGTGGATCGTGTTGAGATACTCAATCCGTTGATCAGGATTGTCCTCCATGCCGCGTCTCAGCACGTCTGTAAAACCAAGAATCGCATTCATGGGCGTTCGAATCTCGTGGCTCATATTGGCCAGAAAGTCGCTTTTTGCTTGACTGGCAGCATCAGCAGCATCGCGAGCTTCACGAAGCTGAGTTCGGCTCTCTTCGAGCTGCGTCACGTCGTCAAACGTGACCATGACTCCGCAGTATCCGCCATTGTGGCCGAGCAATGGGGAGCAGTTCGCAAGGAAAGTTCGTTCCTTCTTATCTGTGTCGGCGAGACGGACCCGCGCATTGGAAACCAAACGCTTTTCGCTCAGGGCCGTAAACCACGGAAGATTTCCGTTTTCGTCAGCAAGAAAGTCCAGTTTGCGTGAATTGATCCCAATCAGTTCATCAGGCTCTTTTCCAAGCACAATGGACAAAGAATTGTTCGCTAAGAGTATATTGCTGCGGTTGTCTAAAATCATGAGACCTTCCGCAAGGTTGTCCAACGCATCACGAACTCGCCTGGGAACTGCCCTCGATGGATCGAGGTGCTTTAGAACCAGCTTCAGGATGAAATTAAACACCAGGAAGCTTGATGAACCTGCAAAGAAAATCAGTCCGAAACCAAGCGAATCGAGAATGCCCTGAATGCCGGGCTTTCTTAGCGGTTTAAATCTTAATTCAACCGTTCCCCATTTTTCATTCGCCCGCGAAAAGATTGGCACGAACATTTGCGAGTCGGAAGACTTCTCCCTTTGCTTAAGATCCCAATGCTCTTGATGCTCTCCGATTTCGAGCATTAACCTGTCGCCTCCGTCGCGAACACCAGAGGATAACAACCCGTCGTTGCGCGCCACTACGCCATCGAGATAGGAAGTTAATGTTGGCAAATCGCCATTGATCATGATGCCAGAACAGCTGAGTGCAATCGTCTCCGTTAGTTCAGCGCGAGACTGTGTTTCTACTGTTGTCCGATCAGGAATCAGCCCAAATGCACGAGCCATGCAAATGACGGCGACGACAGCGCCGGTTAGGCCCATTGCTATTCGGTTACGTGGAGATAGCCATTTCATTTCTATGCTACAAATCTTGCGACAGTTAAGTGGTTTTGATTTTTTGCTTCTGATTCTCAACGAGCTCTTCAAGCGATTCGTCGTCCTGTTCCTCTGTCTCATCCGAAATGGAGACAATCGCGAGCGGATCTAGCAAGTTCCAGGCTGGCATAGCCGCCATAACACTGGATAACAAGAATCCGCTCCTCAGTGCCCAGACAACGTATCCAACTATCAACCCGGAAGAAGCTGTTCCGACGGATCCAATCGCAATGGAGCTCAAGTCAAAGTCATCGGATGTTGTATCTTCGATCAACGCGTCGAGTTCGTCCCAAAGTAATCCCGGTTGTGACAACATTGCAATCGGAGATGTCGTCAGCTGAGTACTCGCAAACTGGAATTGGAAACTGCTACTGGCGTTTCCAAATCCCTCATTGCGGCTCGAGAAGACCAAATTTGATGACTCTAGATCGACAACGGGAAGTTCTTCATCGTCATCAACTTCCGATTGCTTCTCGTTGTTTGGTGATGGTGAAGGAGAAACGGAACGAAGTGTTGGATCTGAGCCGGCAGGATTTGCGTCCAGAGTCGCAACGGGGACATCTAATGATTCAATCTGCTGCCCTTCTACTTCGTTGTCCGCTGTTTCTGGCGGTGTCGTGGATTGCGGAGCAGAAATGTCTGGAGCAGCAACAGGCTCAACTTGTACAATAACTGTAGCCTCGCTGCTTATGGAAACTCCGTCATTGACAACGAACTTGAAACTCGCCGTCCCCACGAAGCCCGCGGTTGGTTGAAATTCAAAACTTCCGTCGGGTTGAACGGTAAGGGAACCATTGGCCGGTGGTTCGGTGACAATGAACTGGAGACTCTCGCCATCGGCGTCCACTGTCGCATTTGTGAGTTGTCCTCCGATTGCGTCAGCGGAATCGAGCACGAGCACTTGATCAGTAGGCACGAAAGTATCATTGACCGCAGCTACCTCGAAATTGGTCGTCTTGTCGACGAACAGGCCAGCGCTATCGGTAGCTCTCAAAACCAAATGTGCGGTACCCCACCGATCAGAATCGATCATGAGGGACAATTGATTCGTCAACGGATCAATGCTCGCTTGTGTCCATCCGGCTTGAGAATTGCTCTGGATGCTGAACGACAGAATATCACTGGAGTCGACGTCCCCAAACC
This sequence comes from Planctomycetota bacterium, assembly GCA_039030255.1. GTDB lineage: Bacteria > Planctomycetota > Planctomycetia > Pirellulales > Pirellulaceae > Aureliella. The sequence goes on from JBCCEO010000007.1 coordinate 21,440, forward strand.
ATGTCAGTAAATCGAAGTTTTGCACCGGAGCATCTTCTAGGATATCGACAACGGTTGGTCCTTGGATGAATGGAGATTCGTTGACATCGGTAACCGCAATAGTCATCGCTTGAACTTTTGTAGCCCCAAAGCCATCACTGGCTGTGATTTCTAGCTCGTAAATATTGTCGGCGTTAGCATCTGAGGGCGACTCAAAGTCGGGACCTGAGGCAAACTGCAATGCACCACTTGAAGAGTTGATCAAAAATAGTCCAGCATCAACTCCGCCCGTGATACTGTATTGCATTGATTGAAGAGGCAAATCAGCATCGGTCGCAGTGACCGTCAGAATCGTTGATGAATTCTCGTTAACGCTTGCCGAGGCGGGACTTGAGAAGATCGGTATATTGTCGTTTACGGGATCAACGGTGACGCGAAGCAATTGCGAAGTCGAATTCCCTGCTCCATCCGACGCGGTGATTTCTACTTCGTAGACATTGTCTGTGTTGGCATCAGTTGGCGTTTCGAAGTCGGGCGCCGTCACGAAGGCTAGATTTCCACTGGCTGTAACAATTGAGAATTTAGCGGCATCATCACCGCCTGTGATCGTATAGGAAATAGTCTGAGACGGAAGGTCTGCATCGGTTGCTGTTACAGTTTGGACCGCCGTTGTATTCTCATCGCTATTGACGGCTGAAGGAGATGTAAAGACAGGACTGTTGTCGTCAACTGGGTCTACCGTAACTTGAATCACTTGTGCAGTTTGATTTCCTGCCCCGTCACTGGCGGTCACTTCTACTTCATAGACGTTGTTGGCATCTACGTCGGAGGGAGATTCGAAATCTGGGGCGCTGCTAAAGGATAAAAGGCCGCTAGAAGATACGATGGAGAACCTTGCTGCATCAGCGCCACCCGTGATTGAGTAACTCACCGTTTGCGTGGGAGAATCTGCGTCCGTTGCGTTGACGGTTTGAATAGCAGTCGTGTTCTCGTCGACACTTACATTTATCGGGGTTGTAAACACAGGACTATTGTCATTGACTGGATCAACGGTGACGGAGATTGTCTGCTGATCAGAACCACCGCTCCCGTCTTCTACCGACACGACAACTTCGTAAACGTTGTCCGTATTGCTGTCGCCTGCGACCTCAAAGTCGGGCGCATTGAGGAAGCTAAGGGTGCCGCTCGTCGCACCAATCGTAAACAGACTCGCGTCAGTCCCACCTGCGATCGTGTAGGTCAACGATTGCGACGGAACCTGAGGATCAGTTGCCACGACAGTGGAAACGAAGGAACTGTTCTCGTCGACATTAATCGAAGCGGTTGAACCACCCCCATTGCTTGTGATCGTCGGAGCAGTATTCGTTATCCGAACCTGTTGACTCGGAACGAATACGGGAAAGTTAGCGCCATCCAGGCCATTCGTCCCTGCCGGTACATATTCGTCGAGAAAGGCTCCAGTCGTCCCATCAAAGCGCAAGACATTGTCACCGCTATAGCTGCCAACATACAAATGACCATCGGGGCCAAAGGTCAATCCAATCGGGCCGTCCATCCCTCCCGACCGGGTGCTGACAAACGTCCCAATGAAGTTGCCCGTGGTACCGTCGTACTGAAGCACACGGTCGTTATAGTTGCTTGTGACGAACAATGAGCCTTGATGGAATACAAGGTCCACAGGTCCGCTCAACCCGCCAGAGTTTGTCGTCACAAAGTCATTAAGGAACGCGCCCGTCTGTCCATCGTATCGTTCAATGGTATGATCGTCGCGATTCGCAACATATAGATTACCATCGGGGCCAAACTGAATTCCATGGACTCCGTTGAGGCCGGATACAAATACACCGAGCGAGGCGCCAGTTGTTCCGTCATACTTAAGAACTTGGTTGGTGAGGCGACTGGTCACATAGAGATTTCCGTCTGGACCGAAAGCCATCCCTTCGACTAGGTCTAGGCCACCACTTCCCGCAGGAACAAAGACATCTACAAAGGCTCCCGTATGAGGATTGTAGCGAAGTACGTTGTCACTTCCTCCCCCTACGTAAAGCAGTCCATCTGGGCCGATTCGCATGGCACTGTGGCCACTGAGTCCATCTCCGACGGCAAATTGTTGCGCAAAGTCACCAGTCGTGGGTGCAAATCTGAGTACTTGACTTGAGATCTCGCCCGTCACAAGCAACTCGTTCTGGTGATAGGTTCCGTCTTCGTCCGTCGCGGAAACGGTTATATCGTAGCTGCTTCCAACACCGGAATAGACATGACTGGCCGTTGAAGGATTTCCGACTATTTGATCGACGGTGCCGTCACCCCAATTGATTGTCCAGCCGGTGATCGTGTCATCACCCTGATCCGTCGCCGACAAGTTGAGCGTATAGTTGGCGCCGGCGGAAGCAGTTGCGTCACCAATTGCAGATAGTGTGGGAGCTACGTTGTTAACGAAAACAGTCGCGGTGTCATTCGTGACGCCACCTTGACCATCATCCACCTGAAGAGCAATGGTGTATCCAGCGGCCAAATCATCGTCGATTCCAAAAGCTTGAAGTGTGGCCCACGATATGACTGGAGTATCTGTTGTTGGTTCTCCAGATTCACCAAAAATGCCATCGTTGTCCAAGTCCCAACGGAAGGAAAGTGAATCACCATTTGGATCGGAGGAGCCACTTCCATCCAGGGTTATCGATTCCCCTTCGTCGATGGTGTAGGTGCCACCTGCATCGGTGATAGGCGGTGAATTTACAGCCGTGAGGATTGACACCTGTTTGCCCGGCTGGAACGCAAGCATAGATGGATCCGACAAGCCACCAGTCCCGGAGGCTATGAATTCGTCAATGAAAGCCCCTGTCGAGCCGTTGAAACGTAAGATTGTATTGTTGGCACTAGCCGACACGTATAGATGTCCATCTGGACCAAAGGAGGCTGCGACGGGACTATCAAGTCCATTGCCGCTCGCAAAGACATCCAAGAAAGCGCCAGTCGCTCCGTCATATCGAAGTACTTGATTGGAGCCAAAACTAGCTACATAGAGGTTTCCATCAGGCCCAAAGGTTAGTTGCTCTGGAGTATCGAGGCCTCCGCTTCCCGACGTAATAAACTGATCGATAAATGTCCCCGTCGTCCCGTCAAATCGAAGGACACTATTGTCATTGTATGAGCCAACATAGAGATTGCCGTCCGGCCCAAAAGTGATTCCGTAAGCTTGGTCCAGCCCTCCGCTACCAGCCGAAACGAACGCATCGATAAATGCCCCTGTCGTTCCGTCGTACCGCAGCACTTGATCGGTAGAAAAACTTGCAACGTACAGATTTCCATCTGCTCCAAACGCGAGACCACCAGGACTATTTAAACCTCCCGAGCCTGCACCGATGAACTCGTCAAGAAATATCCCTGCCGTGTCAAAACGCAGTACATTATCTGAGTCTTCTCCCGTGACGTAGGTGTTGCCGTCAGGTCCGACGATGGCTTGGACTGGTTTTAATACGCCACTGCCACTACCGAAATCTCCAAGGCTTTCTCCAGCTGCATCGAAGCGGTAAATGCTGTTCCCGGCGTAGCTGGGAACGACTAGTTCACTATGGAAATGCGTGCCGTCTTCGTCAGATGCCGCCACAAGGATATTGTACGCAAATCCTGGTTGTGTGTAGGAGTGACTTGCAGAAGCCGGATTGCCTGCGATGGTATCAATTGTGCCATCGCCCCAATTGATCGTCCAGCTGGTAATCGTGTCGTTTCCATCGTCCGATGCACCGAGCCCAAGCGTGTAGCTACTTCCCTCGGCGCTCGAATTTGCACCTGTCAACGTCAGAGTGGGGGCGACGTTATTCACGGTCAGTGTCGTGGAAACCGTATCTACGCCGCCCCGACCATCACTCACTCGCAAACCGATCGTGTAGGAACCGTCATCGTCGATCCCAAAAGTTTGTAGATCTGACCAACTTAGAGTCTGGGTTGAACCGGAAACATCGCCAAATACGGAATCGTTGTTTAAGTCCCACGCGAATGAGAGCGAGTTGAGTTCAGGATCCGACGAAGCACTTGCATCCAAATTTAGCGTGTCGCCCTCGTTGATTTCGTAGAGCCCACCGATATCAGCTGTCGGCGATGTGTTGGATGCAGGTACGAGATTAAGGGCAAATTCTGATGTGTTCCCAAATTCATCAGTTGCCGTAGCCGTAATGACTTGGCTCGCCGTCACGCTAGTCCCAGTGAATACTTCGTCAAAACTAAGATTGCCACTCCCATCGGACACGAGCGCCGCCGTCGATCCGATGTACGTCTCTGCACCGCCATGTCCAGATGAGTCAGCGGAGTTGCTGCTGTAAAAGTCCAGGAAGAACGTTGTATTTGCGGCTGCCGCCAAAGTGCCAACGACACGGAAGTCCGAACCATTAAGCGTTGCCGAGACAAGTGTTGGAAAGTTTTGGAGGTTATTGGCGCCAGTGTCGCTATCGCCCCGACCATCGTTGCTCGTAACGCCATCAAACTCGAGGTCAATCCCGAGTCCTGAATTCGAAAAGATTCGATTCCCACGAATCTCATTATTCGTAGAGGTGCCTATAATTGCGACGCCTGTCCCTTGATTCCCAGCGATCAGATTGGCTTCACCATTTCCAATGCCGCCTATGATGTTCGAATTCGAGTTGTCGCTAAGGACACCGTGACCGGAATTGGCAATGGCAAAGACTCCTGTGGCATCCATTCCAATGATATTGCCAAGGACTTGTGCACCACCTGCCGCGGAGCTTTTCAGTTCGATTCCGTGGCTTAGATTGCCAGAGACCAAATTCCCTTCGCCCGCGTTGCTTCCGCCAATCAACAGACCTCCATCATGGGAGTTGATTCTAATTCCGCCATTACTGTTAGATATGGCATTTGTCCCGGTAACGTCGGTTCCTATGTAGTTCCCTTGCACGACATTGTTGGAGCCATTATCGATAACGATTCCCCCATCGTCGTTTCCAGAAATCAGATTTCCGGAACCCGTAGAGCCGCCACCGATCGAATTGTTGGATCCAGAACTGCGAATAGCGATTCCATCGTTTTTGTTACCACGATCCAAGGTTCCAGAGGCATCTACTCCGACATAGTTGCCCTGAACAATATTCCCTGATGAATTGATTTCAATTCCCTGTTCATTGCCAGACAACACATTAGTCTGAGACGAAGTTGTTCCCCCGATAACATTATTGTCAGCGCCGATTTGAATTCTGATCCCGTCACCGGTATTCGCAATAAGTGTCGACCCGTCTGCCGCGAGCCCGACATAGTTCCCTTGGATTGTATGACCACCGGTTTGAAGGTTGATGCCGTGCCCGTCAAATTGATAGATCGACAAACCGCGAATTGCTGAGGCGCCAACTGAGTTCAGGACGAGTCCGGATCCGCTCAGGTTATTGCCATCGATTTCAATCTGCGGTGTCCCGGTATAGTCGGGTTCCGTCCAACCATCAATGATTACGGCATCGGAAATAGTTGGGAGCAAGGATGCAAGTGAAATCGTATGCGTGCCGCTACCTGCGATATTGAAGTGGATTTCATCTGCAGCGGTTCCATTCAAGGTATTGTTCGTAGCCAAAATCGCTTCGCGTAGAGAGATTGCACCATCAGCGCCTCGGTCCGCCAGGAGCGCGTCGATCGAGCTGGTTGCACCATCCGCCGTGTCTGAAACGGTCGTGACTACCAATATGTTGTCGCCTGCGACAGCGATAGTTTTGTCGGCAGCATTGCTGGTTCCTCCATCACCGTCGGTCATGACCATACTGATGGTGCGTGGCGAGGTATCCGGATCCACAGCCAGACTCTCGAAAGTGATGCTGCGCATCAGGGCTTGGGCTGCTGCGGGAGTGGAGTTGCTATTTAGTGTTACAACAAGCGGTGTCGTTGAGTTGCCTCCAGAGAAGGATCCAATTTGAACACCCTCGTAGGAAACGTCCGATCCGCTGATACTGATTTGCCCTGTACCAGTTCCCTGATTCTCAATTGCAATACGATCAAGCGTATCGCCGCCGGCAGAAATGGTCACCGTTAGAGAACCGGAATCAAGATCCGTCGGAGAATCTGCATCACTAAAAACGGCAGAGCTGTCCACGGTGACAGCTGCCCCGCCCTCCGTAAACGTAGTCACGCCCGGAGTCAGCGTAATGACCGGTGGATCATTTGACGCGGCATGCCCGATCGCCAAAGCATCGATACTCCTAGCGATGGAATTCAACCCGATATTGCCTCCATCTAGCAGTATGGATACGTCGGCTACGGCGCTTCCAGCCACCAATGTCGTATCCGTGACATTCACTATCATCACGTCATTGCGCGTGGTTGTGATATTGCTGTTACCCACATTGGTTTGGGTACCGTTGGATTGCAGCAGCAGAGTTCCCGCGGAAAGTGTTGTTCCGCCTATCGTGGTCTCTGTTTCGACGAGCTCGACTCCCATCAAAAAGCTGGTGAATACACTTAATCCAATGTCGTTTCCTTCAATGAGCTCTCTATGAGTTCCAGAAGTTGTGCCTTCTCCAACGTCATCGACTTCAAAAAGAAAAATGTCATTAGCCGCAAAATCATCCAAGTGTGTGTAGACAAAGTCTCCAGCATTAAGTGTGGTGTCGCCGAATGTAGTCGTTTGTTCAACAAGCGTTATGCCCTGTACATTGGGGCCTACAATTCCGCCAACACTCAGATCGTCAAGCAAGATCGAGAAAGTGCCGCTGGAGAAGTCACCTGGAGAATCCGGCCGAAATAGTCCGACGTCCTCTTTCTCTAGGGTGAATAATCCGCCTTGGAGCACCTCATCACCGGCGGTCGAGAAAATGATGTCGCCGTACTGAAGGTTGATTGCGTTTGCGGACCCAATTGTTATGTTCGTTGTTACGAAGTGCAACGCATCCAAATCTGCCGCACCATCATCCACGAGGTTATCGAGATTGAATAGCGCCGACAGCGTGCCGTCCGTTGTTCCTTCACCGAAGGAGAGATTCGGGTCCCCAAGCTGCAATGCTTCGCCGTCCCGCCATGAGTCTAGCCCTGTGACTCCGCTTGGTGATCCCACGTCGCCGCTTGTGGAAAACCATAGAACCGAGTCCGGTGCTGTCGTTGGCTTGATCGAGACTCCCGCTGCGGACCAACGATCGCTCGTAGGGATCGACCATGAAGAGGTAACGGACGCAGCTCCTGCTTGCAAACTGCCTGCACCATTCGCCTGATCTACGTGTAGATCCCAGTACTCCGTCTGTCCTGCATCGGGACTCAAATCAAAATCGGTCCCACTATCAAAAGCCAGCACACTGAAAACAGTTTCGCCTGTGCTCGATCCAACAACAGTGGAGGCATTGGATGACGAGCCCTCGGCACCTGAGAAGACTCCAAGAGGCGAGGCTTGATCTACCCCGTTAAAGGTCATGACACCAATCGTGGCGCCCACGTGATCGTCGTCAGAATAGTTGATGACAACATTGTGGGTGCCTAAATCCGGCGCTAACAACGCCCAGATTTCCACACGCGTCTTGTCGTCCGCACTGTGATCCTGAGCTCCTACCAGGGTCAGATTTTCGCCGTTGTAGGTGATGGAACTAACTTGCTCTCCCTTGTCTTGACCAAAGGAAATTCCAACCAACATCAGCCTATCCGTGCCCGATGTTGTATGAGCCACGGAGTCGCTGCCTCTATTCTCAGCTGTGACGCCGGTGGAGGTGGCGTCAACGGTAACATTCAATACATGTTGCCAGTTAGCTTTTGCTGCTTCATCGAAAACAACGGCGCTTTCAATTGTTCCCGAAGCGAACTCAAGATCCCAGTCGCCGCCTAGTGATGCATGTCCGGTGAGGTCATCGCTGGCGGCCACATCCGCATCCGTAAGAGCAGCAATGGACTCGATGAGCTCTCGCCCGTCTTCAGTCGCCGCTAGGTCACATCCGTAAAAAAGGATATCCGCGTCCGAATGCAATGAATCGCGCCAGTTGAAAAACTGACTCGCATGCGCGGTAAGAGTCTGTTGGTTCAACCAAGTGTTGCCGAGGCGAACCTGCCCGTCATCACCGTGCGAAATAATGTGCACAGAACTAACCTGTCCGTGCCGAAGGAGTACGTCCGTAATTTGCTCGATGCCGTCCTGATCGCTATCTAAAACGATCAGTTGAGTGTTTTGCGCAGAGCCTTCACGCTGGTCGATTAGATCCTGAAGTCCTTCATGGTCTGGTACAGAACTATCCATGAAGATTAGCGAAACTGATTCCTGCGCTTGGTCTGTTTCGCCACTGAGAAGCGGGGCAGTCTCTTCTGTCTGAACATCGCTTGAATCAGCTGGAATCAGCTCCGGCGCCATCGGAGAAGCGCTCAACATTATTCGTTCTTCTAGGCTAACCGCGTCAAGCAGCGAGTCGGGACTGGTTTCTACATCCATGAGCGCACGCCGACAAAGACTCGTCGCCTCAGAACACGAAATCCTCAGGGTGGAAACGAATTTATTCAGAAGCTTATTCATAAGCGGGGGCGTACTTTAGCCGTTTCCTTAGATTTCTCGGCGTTAATTTCAGCCTAGACACAAGCGAATTAACTATAGGTCACAGTTGGCCTCAAACTTTGACTTACCGGAACGACAAGAAACGATACAGCTTTTCCTTTGTGGACTGATTGCATGAAATCAACGTTGATGCCAGTTGTTCCGAAAGTTCCAAGAGATCGTCTATTGTGAGAAGTAGCAGTGCGCCTACGTATTCGCATTCGGCCCACCCGTCTCGGTGGGTCGATTTATGAAATAGAGACGCAACTCCGATTGGGCATGTAAAAAGATCGTTTCGTTGTGAATAGATTGAAGTTGGTAACAAGTGGTTGCGTATTGTTGCTGGCTATCCACGCCCGCACATTTGCGCAGATCTCTTGGCCAAGCCCAGCTTCTACTGCTGCCGAACAGTCTCCAAATCAGTGGGAAATGCCGTATCAGGTCGAAGACTTGCCTCCTCCGACGGCGAGCCGCATCCCATGGCCAGAATCCAGCGTTGAAAATGTCAATCTGGGTTCGGCGCTACCACAAGTTCCAAACGAGTATCGATGGCTTGATAAGGAAGCGGCTGTCAAAACGCCTCACGTCGTGCACTTGTCGACTCCCAACCGAGTCACCAGCATGGTGTTGCCAACTGTTCCGCCCCTTTTTGTGCCGCCCGGCCAACGGCATCCTGACGGCGTGTTCCTTGATCCGTATCTGGGACGGTCATCATTGCTTGCTGAGAACTCAATTCTCGATCCATTGATAGCTGGGCAACTGGGGAGAATTCCTTCTGAGTTTGTGCCTTGGTGGACGAGCAGAGTAGCCTCGTCGTTAAATCTAAAGCGGCAGGAGATGCCGATTCAGTTGAACGCGTTGATTCAAAATGCGCTTAGCCATTCGCCCCACATTCAGCTTGCTGCTGCAGAAACTCACATTCGGCGTTCTCGGATCTTGGAAGAGTCAGCCCAGTTTGATTGGAATTCGTTTCTCGACACGAGGTACAACGACACAAATGACCCGATTGGAAACACTTTAACAACAGGTAACAACGAAAATCGCTTCAAGCAACAGGAGTGGTTTGCGCGAGGCGGACTTCGTAGAAAAAATCGAGACGGGGGGGAATTAGAACTTTCCCAACGACTGGGCTACCTGGATAACAACTCGAGGTTCCTCATTCCGCCGAACCAGGGAAGTTCTCGACTCGAATTGAACTACCGCCAC